>CAMDPA010000391.1 GCA_945903565.1 Devosia equisanguinis
GGCGGCCTGGGCATGGTGATGTTCCGCCAGGTCATGAATTTCATGAACCAGAAGCAACGCTACATGCAGGTGCTCGCGCAGAACCTCTATTTCCACGCGATGGCCGATAACCGCGGCGCGATGACGAAGCTCGCCGACCGCGCGGCGGAAGAAGACTTCAAGGAAGAAATCCTGCTTTACAGCGTGCTGGCCAAAGAGCCGGTACGCCGCTCCGAACTGGACGAGGTCGACAAGGCGATTCAGGCCTACGTCGAGCGTACCTTCGGGTTGCAGGTCGACTTCGATCTTCAGGATGCGCTGGAACGACTGATGGTCGACGGCCTCGTCAGCGAAGGACCAGACGGTGTGCTCTCCGCGCTTTCGCCAAAGGCCGCAGCGGACCACATCGACAGCATGTGGGACCAGATCCTCGACATGCTACCGGAAGACTCCGAGATGACCGGTCGTGAGATCGACCGCACGCTCAACGGCCCGGAATTGAGCCACATCAACGGCAAGGCAGGCGCGGCGTGACTGCACAGCACTCCCGCCAGCCGGCGCCCGCCGGCTGCCGGCACAAGCTGGTGCTCGTCACGCCGGATCGCGATCTTGCGCATACCACGGCGATGGCGCTGGCCGAGATCATCGAGCCAGCCGCCGATGCGGTGGCGATTTTCGAGATACCGGGGCCCGATCCGCAGTCACCGCCCGCAGGCTGGCGGTTGGACGCGTACTTCATCGACGCACCCGATTCCGCCGCGATCGCCGACGCCATTGCGGCCGTGACCGGGGCCGCGCCTCCGCCGCTGAGGCTCGAGGACGTGCCGGACGAGAACTGGGTGACGCTCTCCCAGGCCGCGCTGCCCCCGGTTACCGCCGGGCGCTTCACGGTGTTGGGCAGCCACGACCGCGCGCGCGTTCCGCGTGGGCCGCACGCCCTGGTGATCGACGCGGGCGAGGCGTTCGGCACCGCCCATCACGCGACGACGCTGGGTTGCCTGATCGCCATCGACCGGCTGACCCGGCGGCGCTATTTCCCCCGCGTGCTCGATCTTGGCTGCGGCAGCGGCGTGCTCGCCATCGCCGCCCAGCGCGCGATGCCCTCGGCCCGTGTCACGGCAAGCGACATCGACCCGATCGCGGTGGACGTCGCGCATGCGAACGCGCACATCAACGGAACGCCCGGCGTGCGTACGATCACCTGCGATGGCGTGCCCCGCGCCGGTAGCAGGACCGGCTGGGACCTTGTCATCGCGAACATCCTCGCCCGCCCGCTCGTCGCACTGGCTGGCCCGATTGCCCGCAGTCTCGCGCCGGGCGGCGTACTCGTCCTCTCGGGCCTGCTCTCGGGGCAGGCACGCGATGTCCTCGGCGCCTATCATCCGCGCGGTTTCGCGCTTGTCCGCCACGAACGCATCGCCGGCTGGTCCACGCTGACGCTGGCAAAGCGCGGCTAGTTCTTTCCCGCCCTCTCTTTTTTCCACTCTCTGGCCATGTCGGCGGCTGCCTTGTATGGATCTGTGCCGTCCGCCACGGGAACACAACCACATGCAGCCGATCTGGAACGAAGGCCTCACCGCGCTCGCGCAGGGCCTGGTCCTTTCTCCCTTCACCCGCACCCGCCGCCTGCTCGCCGACATCGAGCCGGCGATGAGCGTCATCGACATGACGATCGGGGAGCCGCGCGAGACGATGCCGGGCTTCGTGGTCGACAAGATCAAGGAAGCCGAAGCGACGTTCGCCAAGTACCCGGCGATCCGCGGCACGGACGCCCTGCGCAAGGCGATCGCCGGTTGGATCGGGCGGCGCTATGGCCTGGGCGATGCCATCGATTTCGCCCGCGAGGTGCACCCGACCAACGGGTCGCGCGAGGGGCTGTTCTACGCCTGCCTTCCCGCCGTCGGCCGCCGGTCGTTCACCGAACGCCCGGCCGTGCTGCTGCCCAACCCTTACTACGCCGCCTACATCGGGGCGGCCGCCACCGCCAATGCCGAAGCCGTTTATCTCGATGCCACCGAAGAGACCGGCCACCTGCCCGATCTCGATATCATTGCCGCCGACGAAGCCCTGCTGCGCCGCACTGCCGCGTTCTACCTGTGCACGCCTGCCAACCCGCAAGGAGCGATGGCCGACCGCGCCTATCTCATGCGCGCCTTGGAATTGGCGCGGGCCTACGACTTCATGCTGTTCGTCGACGAGTGCTACTCGGAGATCTACACCCGCGAGGCCCCGATCGGTGCGCTGGAGGTGGCGATCACGACCAAGGACCGTTTCCGCAATCTGATCGTGTTCAATTCGCTCTCCAAGCGCTCCAATTTGCCGGGTCTTCGCTCCGGCTTCTGCGCGGGCGACGGCGACTTCCTCGAAATGCTGGCCGAAGTTCGCAACGTCATCGGCAACCAGATGCCGGGGCCGGCGCAACACGTCTCCGCCGCGGTGTGGGCCGAGGAGCAGCATGTCACCACGATTCGGCAGGCCTACCGCACGAAATACGATATCTGCGACGAGATCCTGGGCACGCGGTTCGGCTACAAGCGACCCCAGGGCGGGTTCTTCTTGTGGCTCGATATGTCCCAATTCGGCGGCAGCGTGGACGCCACGGTAACGCTTTGGAAACGCTGCGGTGTGAAAGTGCTGCCAGGCGCCTACCTGGCACAGCCCGGTCGCACGGGGAGCAATCCCGGCGAGAAATACGTCCGCATCGCCCTCGTGACCGGGCCGGCTGACACCAGGGAGGCGCTTGAACGCATCGTTTCTGTATCCGGGTAGGATCGTTCAAGCCCATGTCTGTAAAGAGTCCGGCCGAGAGCCAGCAGCCCGTGCTGCCGGAAGCGCTCGCGCGTTCAGTGAATGACATCGCCCTCCGCATCGCCGGCGGCGGTCTTGTTGCATTTGCAGTGACGAGCTGGCTTGCGCTGCTCTCCTGGCAGATGCGCGATCCCAGACTCCCCCAAGGCGCCGGCAAGTCTGCCCGCAATCTGCTGGGATCGTTCGGTTCGGGCCTCTCGGACATGATGGTGCAGACGCTCGGCGTGGCCGTGGTGTTCGCGCTGATCTGCCCGATGGTGTGGGGCCTGGAATTGCTCTCCAGTGTGCGCTGGATCCCCCGTTTCCGTCTGAAGCTGGTCTCATTCTGCGGCGCGCTCTTGATGCTCGGCGGGCTCGCGTCCGGCCTGCCCTTGCTTCCGGGTTGGCCACTTCCCGGCGGTTCTGGTGGCATGCTCGGCGACATCGTATTCAATCTCGCCATGACCACCGTGCCGCGCCTTGGCGGCGACAAGGACGCGATGCTTGTGCTCTGCGTGCTCGGCGCGTCGGGCGTGGCACTCCTTCTCAAGGCGCTGGGCTTCGGCGTCCTTCACCTGCTTCGTCCGAGCGCCAAGCAAACCACCTCGAACCTAGCTGCCGTGGCCCCGGTCGCCGCCCCCGAAGCCGCACCTCAAGCGTCTTCGACCGCGCCGGCACAGCCCGCCCCCTCCAAACCGGCCGCGGAAACGGAGCCGCACACTCCGGCAGTCTCGGAAGACAAAGCCCCGGCTGCCCAGTCCAAACTCACTGCCGACACCTCGGCAAAGGCCAAGCCAATCGAGCGAACGGCATCCGCCACGCGCGCGCCGGCAGAAGAAGTGCCGGACGAAACCGAAGATGCCTCGCGCGACGAGGACAACACGGCCAACGCGCGCGCTTTCGCTGCTCGTTTTGCGCCAGGCATCACAACCGGCAAGGTCGCGGCACCAAAACGCCTGGCGCCGGTCGTCAGGGCGATTGCTGGCCTGCGCGGCGACACCGCTTTCCGCAAGCCCAGCCTCAATCTGCTGCGCCGCGGCAATGACGATCGCCACGCCGGTCTCGTCGACGTTGAAACCGGCGCGCGCACGTTGCACGAAGTTCTCGCCGCATTCGGCGTCAAGGGCGAGATCCACGACGCTCGCCCCGGCCCCGTCGTCACACGCTATGAATTCGAGCCCGTGCGCGGAACCAAACTGTCGCGCGTGATCGGACTTGCCGACGATTTCGCCCGCGAGCTCGGCGCCAGCGCCGTGCGCGTCGCCGTCACGCCGGGCCGCACCACGATCGGCATCGAGGTCCCCAACGAGCTGCGCGACACCGTAATGCTGCGCGACATCCTGGAAAGCGAAACGTTCACCGCCGCCCAGATGCAGCTTCCCATCGCGCTGGGCAAAGGCATCGCCGGCGAACCCGTCGTCATCGATCTCGCGCGCATGCCGCATCTGCTCGTCGCGGGCACGACCGGCTCGGGCAAATCGGTCGGTCTGCATGCGATGCTGCTGTCGCTGTTGTACCGTTTGCCGCCTTCCGATCTGCGTCTGCTGCTGATCGATCCGAAAATGCTGGAACTGCAGCCCTACGACCGCATTCCGCATCTGCTCAATCCCGTCATCACCGATCCCCAGGAAGCCGCGCTGGCGTTGGAATGGGCCGTGTCGGAAATGGAAGAGCGTTACAAGCGCATGGCGCGCCACGGCGTGCGCAACATCGAGGCCTTCAACGCGCGCGTCCGCGGCGCCGAGGAATCCGGCGTTGCAATGGCGCGTACCGTGCACACCGGCTTCGACCACCACACCGGCCAAGCCACCTATGAACGCGAGCAACTCGACGACACCGCGATGCCGTTCATCGTGATCGTGATCGACGAGCTCGCCGACCTGATGGTCATGGCCGGGCGTCAGGTCGAGGGCTCGGTGCAGCGCCTCGCCCAGAAGGCACGCGCCGCCGGTATCCACCTAGTCATGGCGACGCAGCGGCCGTCGGTGGACGTCGTCACCGGCACCATCAAGGCGAACCTGCCGGTGCGGGTCAGCTATCGCGTGGCCTCAAAGATCGACAGCCGCACCATCATCGGCGAGACTGGCGCGGAACAATTGCTGGGCAGCGGCGATCTGCTGCTGGCCACGGGCGCGGGTCAGATGCTGCGCGTCCACGGCGCCTACGTCGCCGATGCCGAGATCGGCCACGTCGCCGAAGCGCTGCGT
Organism: Devosia equisanguinis; assembly: GCA_945903565.1. Lineage (GTDB taxonomy): Bacteria > Pseudomonadota > Alphaproteobacteria > Rhizobiales > Hyphomicrobiaceae > CAMDPA01. The sequence continues at coordinate 4,974 of CAMDPA010000391.1, forward strand.
TCGCAAGGCGAGCCGCACTACGTCGAGATCCTCGCCCGGCCCGCCGCCGCGCGTGGCGGCAAGGCCGGCCGCGTCGTCAGCGCGCAATCCGCCCGCGAGGCCGCCGAAGCCGCCCGCCAGGAAGAGATCTACGCCGCCGCCGTTACCGCTGTCGCCAACGACCGAAAAGTATCGCCGGGCCACCTGCATCGGAGGCTGGGCATCGGCGAGGCGCTGGCCGGGGAGCTCATCGAGCGGATGGAACAGGAAGGCCTCGTCGGCAGTCTCAACATGCTGGGACGGCGCGCCATCAACATGAAGCCCGCCCCACGCCCATACCTATCCCCTTGCCTCAGGTCCCTCAAATTC
>CAMDPA010000392.1 GCA_945903565.1 Devosia equisanguinis
CGCGTCGCTCGCGGAGCAATACTCCGCATCGACGCTTGACCCAGCCTACGTTGGACGTTGCCGCTTCAGTTCGCCACCACGCCCAACACCGGAATTCCACCCGGCCAGCTTCCGGCCACCTGCATCAGGAAACCGAACGCGATCAGGAGCATCGCAACGGCGAACACCGGCAGCCGGATCTGATGCCCGCGTTGGCGGATGGCGATGCCTTCCTCGCGCTGCCTGTCCTTGGCGCGAGACGCAACCATCTTGAGATGCGCAGCCATGTGCTCGTTGCGCACGTTCTGCTGCGCGAATGCGAGATTCTTGAGTTCGCGATCCCCCCGCGACTCGGCCTCTTCTTCGCGACGCTGAGCCCTGAAGCCGACGAGCCACTCGTAGGCGAGCAGCATGACGCCGGTGAAGTCCATCAGTAGTCCGGAAACTTGCAGCCAGCCCTGGTGCATCGTCGGCTCCCCTCGGCACATTAAGCGACACTTTCCGCTTCAACCTCGCACCGATCTGTGGCCAATCGTGGACACACATACCGGCAAGGCCCGTGACAATTGCCCTGCGGCCAGGTTCGTCGTAGCTTCCTGAAATACCGTTTCACTGGAGGAGCACGCCATGGCCGACAAGACGTACGAGAACATCGAAATCAAGCGCGAGGGGCAGATCACCTTCGTGATGCTGAACCGGCCCGACAAGCGCAACGCGATGAGCCCCGGCCTGCACGCCGATATGTGCGACGCGCTCGAAACGCTCGCCACCGATGCGGAAACGCGCGTGCTCGTGCTCGGCGGTAACGGCCCGGCGTGGTGCGCGGGCCAGGACCTCAAGCTTTATTTCCGCGAAGGCGCCAAGGACCCGATGATGCGCCGCAAGGCCAACAACGACAGCCATCACTGGCGCTGGGAGCAACTGTCGCGCTATCCCAAGCCGACGATCGCGATGGTGCACGGCTATGCGTTCGGCGGCGCGTTCACGCAGCTTTGCGCCTGCGATTTCGCGATCGTGGCCGAGGACGCGACGCTTGGCCTCTCCGAGGTCAACTGGGGCATCATCCCCGGCGGCATCGTGTCCTGGAACCTCTCGGACATGATGCTGCCGCGTCACGCACTGTACTACGCCGCGACCGGCGAGACGTTCGACGGCAAGCGCGCGGTTGAGCTGGGCCTTGCCAACTTCTCGGTGCCGGCGGCCAAGCTGCGCGAGGAAACGGTGAAGTTCGCGACCAAGCTGACCAAGCTCAATCCGAACGTGCTGCGCTATACGAAGGAAGGCGTGAAGGCCGTGCGCCACATGACGCCGGAGAATGCGCGCGACTATCTCGGCGTCAAGCAGGACAGCCTCATGCGCCTCGACAAGGAAATCGGCGACCGCGTCGGCATGTCCGAATTCCTCGACAAGAAATCGTATCGTCCGGGGCTTGGGCCGTACAAGCGGTGAGGCAGTAGGCAGATCGGCAGATAGGCAGTAGGCGTTCCAGGGCAGCACTGTTGTCGCCTACTGCCAATTGCCTACTGCCCAAACTCAAATGACCAAGCCTCCCTCCCTCTCCGCCCTGTTCAATCCACGTAACGTCGTGCTCGTTGGTGCATCGGACCGACCCGGGCATTGGTCGGGGCGGGTGTGGGGAAATCTTGCGCGCCTTGGTTTCAAGGGCGGCGTGTACGCCGTGAACCCCGGACGCCGCGAGATTTTCGGCGCACGCTGTTATCCCGATCTCGCGGCGCTGCCCGAAGCGCCCGACCACCTCGCGATCTTCGTGCCCGCGGATGTTACGCTTGAGATGCTCGAAGCGGGAGCACGGCTGGGCGCCCGCAGCGCAACGCTCTACGCCGCCGGCTTCGGCGAAGGCGGCGACGCGGAAGGCCGTGCTCGCGCCGCCCGCCTCGCAGCATTGCTGCGCGATAGCGGCATCGCGGCGGCGGGCCCTAACTGCATGGGGCTCGCGTGCGGCAGCTCTGGTTTCGTCACGCTCGCCGACGAGACATTGCAGCCGCTCTCGACGGGCCCTGTTGCGGTGCTCACGCAAAGCGGCATGCTGGCGACCACGTTCGCGAGGGCACTGGCGGATCGCGGACTCGGCCTGTCGCATCTCGTCTCGTGCGGCAATCAGGTTGGCCTGACGCTCGCCGATTACGTCGAGCATCTCGCGCAGGACGAAGGCGTCAGGGTCATCACCGGCTACATCGAGATGATCCCGCAGGCACCGCGCTTTCTCGCCGCCTGCGCCAAGGCGCGCGCAAACGGCAAGAGCGTCGTTGTCGTCAAGATCGGCGGCAGCGAAGGCGCGCGCGAAGCCGCGCTGGCGCACACAGGCTCGATGGTCGGCAGCCACGACGCCTTCGACGCCATCGCGCGCGAAGCCGGCGTGGTGCGCGCAGGCAGCCTGGAGGAGGCGATCGAGGCCGCCGAGTTGCTGGCACATGCGCCGCGTCCCGCCGGTCCACGCGTTGCGTTCATGACCAACTCCGGTGCGCTGAAAACGTTGATGACGGAAGCGGCGGAGCGGCACGGCGTTCAGCTCGCCACGCTATCGGCCTCGACGCAAACGGCTATCCGCGCCGCGCTAGGCGACGATGCCGAGCCCGCCAATCCGCTCGATACCAAGCGCACGATCCCCACCGATACCTACATGGCCTGCGTCGACGCACTGGGCCGCAGCGGCGATGCCGACCTCGTCGTCGCGCTGGAGGAGTTGCCGCGCGAGGCCGGAATCGCGCGCAAGGTGCGGAACTTCGAAGCGCTCGATGCCTGGGCCGCCGCACACGGCGATGGCCGCGCGCCGGTCGCGATCCTGTCGCCGTTGGCGCTGGCGGATACGCCCTATATGAGCGAATTGCGCGCGCGGCTGCCGCAGCTGCCGATGTTGCGCGGCGTGGATACGGCGTTCCGGATGCTGGCGCGTCTTGCGCAGGCGCAGGTTGAGCCCAATGTTGGCATCCCTACCCCGCACACGTCACCGCCCGCGCAGGTGGCCGCACTCTTGAAGCGAGCGCACGGGCTGACGAAACCCACGGCGCTGAGCGAACCCGAATCCAAGCGGCTCCTTGCCGCCTACGGCATTCGCCTGCCGCGCGAGGAGGTTGTGAGTAACGCCGCCGCAGCGGTGAAAGCCGCGCAAGGCATCGGCTTTCCCGTCGTGATGAAGGCAGTCGCGAGCGAGATCGCTCACAAGAGCGACGCCGGCCTCGTACTGCTCGATCTCGCCAGCGAGGCCGCCGTGCGCACGGGCGCGGAAACCTTTGCGATGCGATGCGCCGCATTGGGCGTACCGCTCGAAGGCCTGCTGGTCGCCGAGCACGTGAAAGGCGGCGTCGAGATGGTGCTCGGCCTCAACCGCGATCCGGAGATGGGGCCGGTGCTGATGGTCGGTCTCGGCGGCATCTGGCTCGAGCTGATGCGCGATGTCGCCTTTGCAGCGCCCGGTATCGATCGCACCGACGCGCTGGCGGCCATCGCGCGAACCAAGGCGCACCACCTGTTGGCGGGGTTTCGCGGCTCAGGGACGCGGGACATCGGCGCGCTCGCCGATGCCATGGTCGCGCTCGGCCGCCTCGCCGCCGATCTGGAGCCGGCCGTGCAATCCATCGACATCAACCCGATCGTCGTGCTCAATGACGGAAAAGGGGCCGTGGCGCTCGATGCGCTCGTAGTGTTGCGGCCACCACAGGGAGGATGACACGCATGATCCGCCATCGCCTGACGGCATGGCTCGGCGCGGCAAGCGCGCTGATGCCGCCTTTGCTGCTGCCGTCTGCTGCAACCGCCGACGAAGTCGCAGATTTTTACCGCGGCAAGACGATCACGATGTTCATCGGTTATCCCTCGGGCGGCGGATACGATCTCTACGCGCGCACCATCGGGCGGCACATCGTCAGGCACATCCCCGGCACGCCGTCGATCGTGCCGCAGAACATGCCGGGCGCATCGAGCATGCTGCTCGCTAATCACATGGCGAAAGTCGCTCCGCGCGACGGCACCGCGCTCGCGGCGGTCAATTCCGCGCTGCTGTTTGACTCGATCTTCCAGGGCGCGGCGTCGAAAGCACAGTTCAAGCCGAACGAAATGCTGACCGTCGGCAACGTCGTTAGCTCCGCGTCGGTCATCATCGCTCTGAGCAAGTCGGGCGTGACGCGCCTCGACGATCTCAAGACGAAGGAGCTCGTCGTCGGCGCGACCGGCCGCTCCGGCGATACGTATCTGCTGCCGCTCGCCATCAAGCGCGTGATGGGTCTCGACGGCCTCAAGATCGTGCCCGGCTATCCCGGCACACGCGAGGTCGCCATCGCGTTGGAGCGCGCGGAGATCACCGGCCGCGTCTGGGACATGGAGGGCATCAAGGCAGCGCGCCCGCAGTGGCTTACCGACGGCACAATCCGCATCCTCGCCCAGCTTGCGCCCAAGAAAATGCCGGAGGTTCCCGCCGACGTACCCCTCGTCAAGGAGTTCGTGGCGAGCGAGGACGATCACAAGGTGCTCGACGTGATCTTCATGAGCACGATCCTGGCGCGGCCCTACATCGCCCCTCCGGGATTACCACCCGCCCGCGCCAAGGCGCTGCGCGACGCCTTCATGACGACCATGCGCGACCCGGTTTTCCTAGCGGAAATGGGCAAGCTCAACATGACCGTCGATCCAACTTCGGGCGAGGACGTCGAGCGCATCCTACGAGACGCCCACGCGCTGCCCGCGCCGCTGATCGACAAGGTGCGCAAGCTTCTGGCCGATTGATCCGCAGGCTAAGGCGGACTACATCCTCCTACGATATCCAGGGGAGGAATCCAAAATGTTCACGCGATCCACACGCGGCCGCCGTTCGGCCGGTCTTGCTGCCGCCATAGCAACGCTGGCCACAGCGTTTCTCCCTGCTACGCTCGCACAGGCGCAGACCTGGCCGAGCCGCAACGTCCGGCTGATCCTTCCGCTCGGGCCCGGCAGCGGCGCCGACATCGGCGCACGGCTCATCGCGGACCGCGTGAGCAAGGTCTGGGGTCAGCCCGTCGTCATCGAGAACCGCCCGGGCGGCGACGGCATTGTCGCAATCACGGCGGTAATCAACGCCAACGACGACCACATCCTGCTGTGGGGGCCTTCCGCCGCGTTCACCGCGCACCCCTACAGCCACGCCAAGGTTCCCTACGACATCAAGGAAATCTTTCCGATCGCACGCGTTTCAAACACCCTAGAGCATTTTCCACCTGATCTGGGTCGCTACCCGTATCCGGCGTGGCGAAAGTAGTTCGCGCACTCGTCGGGTGCAAACGTCTTGATGAGGCGGCCGATCAGCTTCATCAGCGCCTTCACGGTGCGGGCCGCGCCCTTGCGCA
>CAMDPA010000393.1 GCA_945903565.1 Devosia equisanguinis
ATCTTCGACGGGGTGGCAAGCTGCGGGCGGGCTGCGGACATGGGCCTTCTCCATCCGATTCGGATGGAAGCCCATCAATCACACCGACTCACCTCTTGTGAATCCCCTTTCTCTCTCCGCAAGCCCCTTTCTCGAGCGATTGCCCTGAAGCGTAGCGCGACCCAGCTTGCAAGCTCGACCAATCAATGCTGAGTCGCGGCGACGCCTTGACCCAGCCTACAAAACAGGACGATTCCAATGGCCGCCATCAAAGACCCTGAGAACACGATCGTCATGGAGACATCCAAGGGCAAGGTCGTGATTCAGCTGCGGACCGATCTCGCACCCAAGCACTGCGAGCGCATCAAGACCTTGGCGCGCGAGGGCTTCTACGACGGCATCGTGTTTCATCGCGTGATCGACGGCTTCATGGCGCAGGTCGGTTGCCCGCATGGCACCGGCACGGGCGGCTCGAATCTGCCGAATCTGCAGGCCGAGTTCAACGCCGAAAAGCACGTGCGCGGCGTATGCTCGATGGCGCGTTCGTCGAGCCCCAACAGCGCCAACAGCCAGTTCTTCATCTGCTTCGACGACGCCGGCTTCCTCGACAAGCAGTATACCGCCTGGGGCCAGGTGATCGAAGGCATGGACAACGTCGACAAGCTGAAGCGCGGCGAGCCCGTGCAGAACCCCGACAAGATCGTGTCGATGAAGGTCGCAGCCGACATCAAGTGACGGAACGATGGTGTCAGACCCTCTGGGTCTGACACCATGCCCACACCCCGCTACTTATCCCGCTTGTACGCTCCCAATCCCGGCTTATAGCTCTTCTCGTCGAGGAACTGGGTCATGCCCTTTTGCGCGCCCTTCTCGGGATCGCGCACCTGCATCTGATCGTTCTTCGCGTTGAGATAATCCGCGGCCGAATCCCACGACATCTCGCGCACGCGATGATACGCGGTCTTGGCGACGCGCAGCACGTGTGGATTCTTCTCCATCATCTTCTTGGCGAGCGCTGTCGTGCGCGCTTCGAGCTCCGCCTTCGGCACCGCGAAGTTGACGAGCCCGATCTGCTCGGCCCGCTTCCCATCAAACGTGTCGCCGGTCAGGATGTAGTAGAGCGCATTGCGTTGCGCGAGCGCCATCGCCACCGATTTCGTCACGATGCCCGCCGGGATGATGCCCCAGTTGACCTCTGACAGTCCGAACTGCGCATCTTCTGCCGCAACCGCCAGATCGCACGCGCACAACACCTGGAACGCGCCGCCGAAGCACCAGCCGTTGACCATCGCGATCGTCGGCTTGGGGTAGAACATCAGCCGACGCCACTGCCAGTACGAGTTTGCATTGTGCAGCTTCTCACGCAGGCGTGGATCGCCCGCGTCCGGTTCGCGGAAATACTCCTTGAGGTCCTGCCCTGCGGAGAACGCGTCGCCGGCCCCCGTGATGACCAGCACCTTGGCGTCGTCGTTCATCTCGATGGCGTCGATCGCCGCCACCATCTCGAACACGATGCCTGGATTGATCGCGTTGCGTTTTTTTGGCCTATTGAGCGTGACCCACGCGATGCCGTCCTCGATCCGTACTGTCACGTTTTCGCCGTAGGCGGGCTTTGTATCCATCGTCATTGCTCCTCGAGACGGGGCTTCCTATAGTCCGGCACTCGCATATTCGCCGAAAGCCAAGGTCGCAGAAACCGGCGCGGTCCGCAAAGGGAGCAACAGCATGACAGCCTTACGCGCGGCGGCGATGGCGTTTGCGGTAAGCCTCGCGGCAATTTCATTGACGAGCCAGGACGCAGCCGCACAAGGCTATCCCGAACGGCACATCAAGGTGGTGGTCGGTTTCCCGGCGGGTAGCGGTGCCGATACGCTGGTGCGCTTCTTTTCAGCCCGCCTGGCGCAGATCTCTAGCGGCACCGTCGTGGTCGACAACCGACCGGGCGTCGCCGGCAACATCGGCAGCGATCTCGTCGCCAAGTCGAAGCCCGACGGCTACACGATCCTGATGAACCCTGCGTCGTCGATGGCCGGCAATCCGCACATCTACAAGAACATGCCGTTCGACGTGCAAAAGGATCTGATCGCGGTATCTTCGATTATGCGGCTCGGCTTCATCCTGACGATCGGTCCGGCCAACGAGGCGAAGACGATCGCGGATCTGACGCTGCAACTCAAGGCCAAGGGCGGCAAGGCGACATTCGCCTACGCCAACTCGTCCTCGCTCGCCGCCACTGCGCTTTATATGCACGAGGCCGGGATCGAGGCGCGCGGCGTCGCTTACAAGGCCTCCGCCACTGCGGTCGGCGATGTGACGGCGGGACAGGTCGCTTTCGTGTTCACCGACACCACTTACGCGCTCGGCCAGGAACGGCAGGGCCGGGTCAAGCTGCTCGCGACGACGGCGCCCAACCGCATTGCCTCCGCACCGAACATCGCAACCATGAGGGAGCTCGGCTTCCCGAACGCGACGTTGGCGCCGTGGTGGGGCATCTACGTTCCTGCCGGCACGCCCGACAACATCGTCGCCCGGCTCGAGCAGTGGTGTGCCGACATTGTCGCGATGCCCCAGACGCAGGAGTTCATCGCGAGCCAGGGCTCCGAACCGCTGCCGGGCGGGCGGGTTGCCACAACGAAGCTGCTCGCCGAATCGCTCGACGAATGGGCGCGCATCGTTACGCTGGCCAAGATCGAGCCTTAGCTCTAAATGGGCAGGCGATACGATAGGCGGAAAGAAGTGGCGACCGGGAGAGGAACATGACGAGCATTTTCGCGCGCGGATTAACCGGCGCAGTTGCGGGCCTGGCTCTGGCAATCGTGGCGGCAACGCCTGGCTTGACCCAGACGTACCCCGACCGTCCCATCAAGATCGTGGTCGGCTTCCCCGCCGGCAGCGGCGCCGATATTCTGTGCCGCTACTTCGCCGAGCGCATGGGCCCCATTTCGGGCGCGACGATCATCATCGAGAACAAGCCCGGCGCGACCGGCAACATTGGCTCGGAGACCGTCGCGCGCGCCAAGCCCGACGGCTACACGCTGCTGATGGGCGCCAGCTCGAACATGGCCGGCGGTCCTAACATCTACAAGAACCTGCCGTGGCATCCGCAGAAGGACTTCGAGATCATCACGACGTTCGTGCAGCTCGGTTTCGTGCTGACGATAGCCGCCAACAATCCCGCGACGTCGGTCGCGGAGCTTTCCGCACAGCTCAAGGCCAAGGGCGGCAAGGCGACGTTCGGCTTCGGCAATACCAGCGGCCTCGCGGCATCGAGCCTCTATGCGCACGAGGCGGGCTTCCAGGTCACCAGCGTCGCCTACAAGGGCAACCCGCAAGCCGTGTCGGACGTATCCGGCGGCCAGATCGATTATGTGTTCTCCGACGCCGTGTTCGCGTCGGGGCAAGAGAAGGCCGGCAAGATCAAGATGCTCGCCGTGACGACGCCGCAACGCCTGTCCGGCCTGCCCGAACTTCCAACCATGCGCGAGGCGGGCCTCGGCAACGCGACGGTCGCACCGTGGTGGGCACTGTTCGCCCCGGCCAAGACGCCTGCGGATATTCTCGGCAAGCTCGAAGGCTGGCTGACCAAGGTCGCGGTGGCGCCGGAAGCCAAGGAGTTCCTGATCAAGCAGGGCGCGGAGCCGCTGCCCGGCAACCCCGCGAAGGCACGCGAAATGCTGGCCGAGTCCCTCAAGGAGTGGGCGCGGATCGTCGACATCGCCAAGATCAGCCCGCAGTAAACACCAAGGTTTCCTACATGGCCCGCGTCGTCAGACCCGATCAGGCAAAGTCGCTCGGCCTTCCCGGCCGGGTGTCGAACGAGATCGTGTCGGGCGCGCACGGCAACGCGCTGTCATGCACGTTGCGGCTGGTCGAGATCCCCGTGGCCAAGTCCGGCGAGCCCCAACGCGGCCGGCACTGCCACGACGGTCACGAGGAATGCATGTACGTGCTGTCGGGCGAAGGCCTGACAAGCGCTGGCGACACCCAACACCCCTTGAAACCCGGCGACACCATCCTCGTGCCTCCCGGCGAAATGCACGTCACCCGCAACACCGGCAACGTGCCCCTGGTGATGCTGTGCTTCTTCCCCAAGGCATCGATCGATATGCGGCTCGAGGAATAGGAGGGCAGGGTCAGACCCCGCGGGTCTGACCCTCTCTTGGCCTAATTCGCCTGTATCCCCGCGTCCTTGATGATCGCCCCGTAGCGCTCGATGCCGTCCTTGATCAGCGCGCCGAACTGGCTGGGCGAGCCGCCGATCACCGCCAGGCCCACGTTGTCCAAACGGCTCTTCACATCCGGCTCCTGCAGAGCCTTGTCCATCTCCGCGTTGAGGCGGGCGACAATGTCGGCGGGCATACCTGGCGGCCCCAACACACCGAACCATGACGACGGCTTCTTGAACTGCGGCAGGATCTCGCTCATCGAGCGCATGTCCGGCAGCTTCGCATAGCGCTGCGGCTCCAGGATCGCGAGGATCTTGACCTGCCCCGCCTCGTGCGCCGCCATCGCGTTCGACACCGAAATGAACGTCATCGGGACGTGACCGCCGATCGTATCCTGCATCGCCGGCTCGACGCCGCGATAGGCGACGTGGTTGAGCTTCACTCCCGCCGTCGTGTTGAACAGCGCCCCCATCAAATGGAACACGGAGCCGATACCGGAACTGCCATACGACATCTCGCCGGGCCGCGCCTTGGCATAAGCGATCAACTCTTCCACCGACGACACCGGCAGCTTGGCATTGACGGCGAGGCAGGTGACCGGCTCGACCGCCGCAATGACCGGCGTGAAATCCTTGATCGGATCGTAAGGCAGGCTCTTCATCAAATGCACCGCGGTGACATGCGTGCCGGCGGTTCCCATCAGCAGCATGTAGCCATCGGGCGCGGCGCGGGCGACCGCCGTCGCGGCGATCGTGCCGTTGGCCCCTGCGCGGTTCTCGATGACGACGGACTGGCCGAGCGCTGTACTGATCCTCGCCCCCAACAGCCGCGCGACGAGATCGGCAGCGGGCCCCGGCGGGAATGGCACGAGGATCGTGATCGTCCGCTGCGGCCAGGCTTGCGCATGCGCTTGTGGCGCGGCCAAGAGACAACACGCGACGAACAGGCAGGCGAACCCGCGAACAGCACGATGCATCAATTCCACTCCCCCGCGACCAAGGCCCCTCACATCGCACGGCCCCATGCTTATATTGCTTGGCTGTTCGCCCGAGTGCAACGGCGAGAAGCGCAGCGCGAGCGTGAACAACCGTGGAAGTCCGCGTTGACATCTGCGGCCACCCTGCTTTAAGTTCAAAAACGAACAAATAGTTCACATA
>CAMDPA010000394.1 GCA_945903565.1 Devosia equisanguinis
GACAAGCCGCCGAACGAGGCAGATCAACCCCTGACGCGTTGCACGACGATTTCACCTGCGCCGATCCGGTCACGCCGGACGGAACGATGCCGCGCGCCAACGGCCACCGTGGTCAACGCCATCGCCCTGGTGCATGATCCGGGCTAGCAGGCACCGCGGCCGAACCGCCCGCGACGTGCGCGCCACTGCTGTTCACCCACTTCCCAAGCTGTGCGATCGTCTTCTGCGCAATCATCTGGGAAACAACTGGGGTCACCGCGTCCCAAGGTTCCCGCCCATCGACGCCGTCCTTGAGCGTTTCCTCGCCAGCAAGCCGTGTCACCCGCTTACCGTTAGCGTCCAGCACGTCCCACAAATAGCTGATGTTCACCGTCGGCCCCTTGCGCATGGCCGTAACGTAGCCGCGCAACACAAGGTCGGGTTTGACTGCGGGATCGATGACGAGCGCGATGCCCTGCTCGTTGGCGGCGTCGTTGAGCTGCCGGGTCAGCTCTCCGCCGACACTCTCCGGTGGCCCTAACGGCGGACGATACGCCACCATGCGCGAGATGGGCTTGCCGATGGCCTGCTTGACCTGCTGCGGCTGCGCGACGCTGGTGGTGTCGCGCAAGTCACCATCGAGCAACGACGAGTTCGAACCGCAAGCCGCAAGACCAACCGCTGTAAGAGCGATGACCCCAAACCCACGCATCGCCGATCGCGAGCACGAGTGACGGACGCGGGAAACCGATACGCTCACTTGAATTGCCCCCAATGGCTTCTCTCACCAAAGCCAACGCCGCTGATCGTACAGTCCGATACCGAACAGCGGAAGCAGAAAAGCGTCCGAAAACACTCGACAGGAGAACTACTCGGCCGCGCCGGGAACCCGATGTGCCAGCATAACCAGCGCCAGATGCGTGTAGTAGCCGATCACGCCGCTCATCTCGAGCGTCGTCTGCCGGCCAAAGCGCGCGATCGCGTCCGAATAAGTCTTCTCCGACACGTCCCGGCGTTCCAGCAGTTCGGTTGCGAAGCGGTGCACGAGATCGGCAGCCGGATCCTCGAACGCGGGACGGCGGCCGGCTTTCAGCGCCTCGATCTCATGCTCGGGAACGCCGGCCTTGCGCGCTTCCACGCTGTGCACCGTGAACTCGTACTCGCAGTTCCAATGTCGCGCGACGGTCAGCACCACCAGCTCCGACAAGCGCGGCGGCAACCCCGTACGAAACCGGCAGAACGCCCCCAGATCACCAGTCAGCCGGCACAACTCCGGACTGCCCAACAGCACCTGGAACGGAGCCGGCACCGCGCCCTTGCGCGGCTTGGCGATGCCGTCCCAGATCTCCTGATGCTCGGGCTTCAAATTCTCGCGCTTCAAGGGCTCGTAGCGGGCGGTCATCAGGCAATCTCCGGGAAGGGATGAAGTGTAGGGCGGGGCCAGCTCACGTAATCGCAGCCAGCCGCGTATCGAGCGAAAGAACAAGGCACCAATGCGGCTCGAAGTCCGCACCCAACGGCCACACATTGTCCTTGTAGTCGGCCAGCAGCGCGTCCTCGTAGCGCTTGAACCACTCCTTGCGGCACAGCACGAACTTGGTCGCGGCCACGATCGTCTCGCGATCGATGATCGCCAGCACGCACATTTCCGGATGGCGCTCGAGATACTCGTGTACCGCCACCATCAAAGTCGGATAGCCCGGGTGCAACATGTCGTCGAGCACGAGAATACCAGCGGGGTCCATCACCGCCGTCGCCAGCTCCAGGTCGTTCGACAGCACCTTGCGCGAATGCTCACCGTCGATGTGCTGCAGACGCGGCCGCTTGCCACCGAGCTTGGCCAACAGCGTCTCCGGCGTCAGCGTGCGGCTGTCGGTCTTCCAGATGACGCGGGCGTCCCTCGGCACGCCATGCTTGTCGCAATTGGCGATGCAGCGCTGCTCGACCTCCGGGTTCGGCCAGTCGAACAGATCAATGCCGAGCACGATCTCGCCCGGCGCCAGCGACTTGGCCAGCGCGATCAAGAAGCGCCCCTCGAACGCACCGACCTCCACCACCGGTCCCTTGACGCCCGCCGCCGTCTGTATCCGCAGCAGACCCGACGTGATCGCCGCCGCGAACTGCGACGACATGCCGACGACGGAGTTGTAGCCACCCGCGAGGTAAGCATCGCAAGCGGCAATTCCGGACTTGGCCTTCAAGGCATCCATTCGTCTGGTATCCGCGTCGGTTGAAGTCGTGGCCAGCTTCGTCGAGGCCCGTCCTAAAGCGCAGTCGAGGTTTACGCAATAAGCAGGCAACGGCGGGATATGGCCGCACGAATACTGAACCGATGCTGAATTGCACGACTGCGGCGCGATGCTATGCTCCCTGCAAACGACCTTGAGGGAGTACGCCCGCATGAAACCGAACACGCGCCGACTTGCGACCATTGCCACCACGATCCTGCTTGCGGCAGGCACCGCCAACATCGCGCAGGCACAGTGGGCGCCCGGCAAGACCGTACGGCTCGTCGTACCGTTTCCCCCCGGCGGCGCCGCCGATATCCTGGCGCGACTGGTCGCCAATCAGATCACGCAGGCGAGCGGCCAGGGGATGGTCGTCGAGAACCGGCCGGGCGGCGGCACCGTCATCGCGACCGAGGCCGTCTCGCGTGCGACACCAGACGGCACCACCCTGTTGCTGATGGCCAACTCTTTCGTCATCAACGCCAGCCTGCGCACGCATCTTTCCTATGATCCGCTGACCAGCTTCGAGCACATCTGCTTCATGGCGCAATCGCCGCACGTGCTTTCCGTGAACAGCAAGTCGACGATCAAGACGTTTGCCGATCTTGCAGCCCAGGCCAAGGCCAAGCCGGGCGAACTGACGATCGCGGCCGTTGGCCCCGCCACCACCCACCACATCGCGATCGAGGTGTTGAAGCGCTCCGCCAACCTCGACATGACCTATGTGTCGTTCACCGGCGGCGCGCCGTCGGTCACCAACCTGATCGGCGGCCACGTCACGTCCGCCCTGACCAATTACGCCGAAGCCAAGGAGAACCTGGGCGGAACCTTGCGCCCGATTGCAGTGGGAACCCGCGAGCGCCTGCCGGAGCTGCCGGATATCCCGACCCTCAACGAACTCGGCTACCCCGACGTGATCGGCGTTTCATGGTTCGGTCTAGTTGCGCCCGCGACGACTCCTGCCGCGGCCATCGCTGAAATTACAAAACGTGCAAAAGCAGCGCTCGCCGATACCGAGGTGAGCACTAAGGTGGCAGGCGCCGGCATCGTCGCCGAAGGCAAGACCTGCGGCGCGGACTTCACCGCACTGCTGAAAACACAACATGGCCGCTATGCGAAGGCCATCAAAGAGGCGGGCATCAAGGAGAAGTAGCACGGCTTCTCGCTCGCCAACCCTCAACGCAAAGGCCCATCGCATGCGCCCCCGCATCTTCCTCCTGCATGCCTACCGCTACTCGATGGCGCCCTGCGAGGAAGCGTTCGCCCGGCTTTACCCGGAGGCGGAGGCCGTCCGCCTGTTGGACGAGTCGCTTTACGCCGACGCCGGCGCGGATGGCACCTTGCCAGCCAACATCGGGGCGCGGCTGTCGAGCCTGTTCCGCCATTGCGTCGTGTCCGGCGCAAACGGCATCGTATTCACCGGCTCGACGTTCGGGCCCGCCGTCGAAGCGGCACGCGGCGATCTCGCGATACCGCTGCTGAAAGCCGACGAAGCGATGGCGGAGGCCGCCGTCGCGCAGGGCAAACGGATCCTGCTGCTTGCCACGGCGAAACGCGCGATGCCCGTGATCCGGCGCAATCTCGAGAACGCGGCGAAAGCGGCCGGCGCGAAACCCGAGCTGGCCGAAGCCTGGGTTCCCGACGCGCAGGCAGCCAACAATGCGGGACGCGCCGATGAGCATGACGGCCTGATTGCCGACATCGCGAACACCAAGGGCGCGGACTTCGACGCCATCGTGCTCGGCCAGATGTCGATGGCCCCCGCGCGCTCGAGAATGTCGCCCGAAATCGCCGCACGCGTGTTTACGAGCCCTGATGCCAGCGCACTAAAAATGCGCAAGTTGCTCGGTGCCGGTTAAGTCGCCGGTGCTGCCTGAACGACAACGATCAAAGGACCCACCATGAAGCGCCGCAAATTCCTCGGCCTCGCCGCCGCCGCCCCCGTGATCGTAACCTCACCCTGGATTGCCCGCGCCCAAGCCAAGCAAAAGGTCACCTACGCCTACCTCCTCGATCCCGTGTACGACTCTGTCGTGTGGGCGATCCGCAAGGGCAAGGTGAAGTCCGACCTGATCGACATCGAAGCGACGGGCGCCAACATCCCTACGCTTCTCCAAGCCACCGCTACCAAGCAGTTCGACGTGGTGATGACCGCTGTGATCGGCGTTCCCGCTGCCGCTGCGCGCGGTCTCGACCTGCGCATTCTCTCCGCCGCACTCTATCAGTCCTCGGTCGGCGAAGGCGGCGGCGTGTGGGTGAAGAAGGACTCCCCCATCAAGCAGCCCACGGACCTCAAGGGCAAATCGCTCGCCTCCTACGGCCTGCGCTCCACCGGCTACATGTACGTGCGCGAAGCCATGCGTAAGGAGTTCGGGCTCAACATGGCGCTCGAAGGTGGCGACGTGAAACAGGTCGAGGTCGTGGCGCCCAACCTACCCGCCGCACTCGCCACCGGCCAGGCCGACGCGGCATCGCTGATCCACAGCCAGGCGTTCCGCGCCAAGGCGTCGGGCGAGTTCGTCAACATCTGCGAAACCGGCGTGATCATGAACAAGCACTACGGCCGCACCGTCTCGGCCGTGAACGTCGGATACCCCGAGCGCCTTGCCGCGCGCACCGACGCGTTCAAGGAGTTCAACCGGATGATGAAGGAGTCCGTCGAATACGCCCTCAAGAACCGCGACGAAGTCTTCCCCGACCTCGCCAAGCAAGCCAACATCGACCGCGCCTTCTTCGACTGGTGGTTCGACAAGACCACCGAAGTCCCCGGCACGTTCACGGCCGCCCACGCCAAAGCCGTCACCACCGGCTGGGAGATCGGCAAGAACTTCGACATGATCAAGGAAGTCCCCGACGTCGCCAAGCTCACCTGGGAGCACGCGATAAGGGCGTTAGGACAGATCGCAGAATAACCGCGACGAGTTCCCCGGTCTGCGTGGGCTGATTGTATAGTTCCATTCGGGATGGAAGTCATCGCCGACAAGCTTGACCGCCGCCAACTCGGCTTTGCTGACCTTGATGCCTTTCTCATAGGTTCGCGTGTCGACGGCGCAGTCGATTTTCAATCC
>CAMDPA010000395.1 GCA_945903565.1 Devosia equisanguinis
CTGCGCAAGGGCGCGGCCCGCACCGTGAAGGCGCTGATGAAGCTGATCGGCCGCCTCATCAAGACGTTTGCACCCGACGAGTGCGCGAACTACTTTCGCCACGCCGGATACGGGTAGCGACCCAGATCAGGTGGAAAATGCTCTAGTGCACTTTCCTCTGACTCAAATCGAGTGGAAAGCGCTTTGGACGGGAGACGTTGCGATGACCGTTTTCAAGCCTGGTCTTGTCCATACCCCGGTGACGCCGTTCACGGGGGAGCACCGCATCGACTACAAGCTGGTCGGCCGGCTGATCGACTTTCACATCGAGAACGGCGCCGAGGCCATCGCCACCCCGATGCACGTGGGCGAAGCCGTCAGCCTTCCCGACGCTGAAAAGCGCGAGCTGATCGCAGCCGTCGTCAAACACGTTGGCGGCCGCGTGCCGGTGATCGCGCACGCCAGCGATTCCGGCACTGGCATCGCCGCCGATCTGGCGCGCTTTGCCGAACAGGCTGGCGCTGCCGCGATCGTCTCGACGACGCCGTACTACTGGACACCGCCGGCCGCAATGCTGGTGGAGCATTTCGCCGGCATTGCGAGCGCGGTGAAGATCCCCTTCTTCGTCCACAATGCGCCCGACGAGATGGCGGGCATCAAGGTCAATGCCGAGCTGTGCTGCAAGCTGATCGGGCGCGCCGAGAACTTTGCGGGCGTGGTCGATAGCGGTCTCGACTGGCAGTTCATGATCGAGCTGATGACCGACGCGCCGCGCCTGCGCGCGGATTTCCAATTGATCTCCGGCGTCGATTATCAGGTGTCCGCGCGTGCGATCGGGGCGACGGGTCTGTTCTCGACGCTGGCCTCGATCGCGCCCAAGCTGGTGCGAGCGATGTACGATGATTGCCGCGCCGACCGCCTGTTCGAAGCGCGCAAGGCGCAGGAGGATGTCGCCGCACTTCGCCAGCTGGTGAAGGCCGCGGGTGTCGCCGGCATCAAGGCCGCCATGCGAGAGATGGGCCGCGACGTCGGTGCGCCGCGCCCGCCGCTGCAGCCGCTCGAGCCCGAGGCCGTGGCAGCGCTGAAGGCCGGCCTTGCCGCCATTCCCGCGCTGGCCGATGAACCACGCGGGTTTTGAGATCGGCCGCTGCCGCGCGTTCGTTTGCAACCGTCGCGACCATCTGATTGACTTCATGCACTCCCATCAGCGCGAGCCAGGCCACCAATGAAAATCATCGACATCTACACGCACATCTTCCCCGATGCCTTCTTCGAGACCTTCACCAAGGCTGCCCCACAGCTAGGACCGATCGGCGCGCGATTGCGCGGCGTGAAGCCGATCTTCGATCTCGACCTGCGCTTTCGCGAAATGGACGTCGCGGGCGAGGGTTATTGCCAAATCATCTCTCTGCCCAATCCGCCCATCGAGGACGTCGCCTCCAAGGAGGTGACGACCGAGCTGTGCAAGGCCGCCAATGACGCAATGGCGGAGCTGGTGGGCAAGCACAAGGACCGCTTCCCCGCCTTCGCCGCCGCGATCAACATGCATGATCCGCAGGAAGCTGTCCGGGAGGGCCGCCGCGCGGTGAAGGATCTCGGTGCGCGCGGCTGGCAGATCTTCACCAACGTCGCCGGCCGTCCGCTCGATCACGCCGACTACGAACCAGTGTTCGCGATGGCCGCCGAACTCGACTTGCCGCTGTGGCTGCATCCCGCACGCACCGCCATCGACATGCCCGACTACAAGTCTGAGACGAAGTCGCGCTACGAGATGTGGTGGTGCTTCGGCTGGCCCTACGAGACATCCGTCGCGATGTCCCGCCTCGTGTTCTGGGGCCTGTTCGACCGCTACCCCGATATCAAGATCATCACCCACCACTGCGGCGGTTTCATCCCGTTCTACGACGGCCGCGTCGGTCCGGGCTTGGCCGTGCTCGGCAGTCGCACGCCCGACGAGGATTACTCCAAGGTGCTGCCGTCGCTGAAGCGGCCGCATCTTGAATATTTCAAGAAGTTCTACGGCGACACCGCGATGTTCGGGGGAACGTCGTGGTTCGGCACGGGCTATGATTTCTTCGGCGCGGATCACATCGTGTTCGCCACCGACGCCCCGCTCGGCCCGATCAAGCCCACCATCGACGCCTTGCGTGGCCAAGGCATCAGCGCCGCCGCGTT
Source organism: Devosia equisanguinis (assembly GCA_945903565.1). Classification (GTDB taxonomy): domain Bacteria; phylum Pseudomonadota; class Alphaproteobacteria; order Rhizobiales; family Hyphomicrobiaceae; genus CAMDPA01. Next base: position 2,155 of record CAMDPA010000395.1, read on the forward strand.
GGACAAGATCCTCGCTGGTAATGCGAAGCGGTTGTTGAAACTCTAGCCGCTGCGGCTCGAACATTCGCTACGCGAACAGGGTTGCTGCACATACGCTCTAACTTTGGCAATCAGGAGTATCAACCTCTCCGCTGCGTCCCCGGACAAGCGTTCCGACTGTAAGCTCGGAACGTGTAGATCCGGGGTCTTCACCCCTATCAGAAGGGTCAAGATCCCGGATAGCCTCGCTCCACTCGGCTTCCGGGAACGCAAACGGTGTGGAAAGCGGCTCAAAGTTAACGCGTATGGGCTGAGGCCCTGCTCGCGAAGCGAATAGCAACGGTGATCGCAGCGCGCGCTCTCAATGCATATTCTGCCCGCCATCCACGTTGATGGTCTGGCCGGTGATGAAACCGCTGGCGTCCGACAGCAGGAACAGCACGGTGCCGACGAGATCGTCCGGCACCTGCGGGCGCTTGAAGGCGCGGCCCTGCTCCTGCCCGCCGAGATAGTTCGATGACGACGACGCGAGCTGCGTTTCGCTCAGGGTGAGACCGGGCGTCACCGCGTTGACGCCGATGTTGTCGTCGCCGACCTCGCGGGAGAGCGCGCGCGTCAGGCCGATCACCCCGGCTTTCGATGTCGTGTAGTGCAGCCGGTTCGGCTGGCCGTTCCACACACGCCCCGACGAAATGTTGACGATGCGCCCGCCGCCTTGCCGCTTCATATGCGGATAGACCGCGCGGCAGCACAGGAAGATGCCGCGCAGATTGACGGCCATCACGCGGTCCCACTCGTCGAGCGGGATCTTGAACCAATCCCCGCGCGGCAACACGCTCATCAGCGAGGCGTTGTTGACGAGGCCGTCGACGCGGCCCCACTTGGCGATCGTGCGTTCGACCAGCGTCTCGACGGATTGCGGTTCGGTGACGTCGGTCGTGACGGCCAAGGCATGGCCGCCAGCCGCGACGATGCCTTCCGCGACAGCCTCGCCCTCCTTCGCCGCGATATCGGCGAGGACGACCTTGGCGCCCATCTCGCCGAGGCGCTGGCTATAGACCTTGCCGAGCCCCGTGCCGCCGCCGGTTACGATGACGACCTTGTCTTTCAGGCTGAACGCCGTGCCCGCGTTGAATGCGGCCATGCCACGACTTCCTTCATTGTGAAATGATCTTCTTGTAGCGCTCGATCACATCCTTCGGCGTCTTGGCTGCCTCCGCAATCAACGCCGAAATGCGCGCGCCATCGACGAGGTCGCCGGGATAGCCGATCTTGTTGGCCTCGGCCATGAACTCCGCGTCCTTGCCCATCGCCATGAATGCGCTGCCGATCGCCTTGGCGCGATCGGCCGGCATGTCGGCAGGGCCCGCCAGCGGCAACGCCATGAAGAACGGCAGCTCGGCGAACGCCAGCACCGCCTTGTCCTCGTCGTTCGACACGAGTTCGCGTGCGATGGGGACGTCGGGCAACTCGGGCAGGCGCGTCGTGCGCGCGAACTGGACGAGCGGGCGCAACTTCTTGTCGTTCCACATGCTGCCGCCCATACCGGCCTTGAGCACGCTGAGATCGGCGAGCTGGCCATCGACTTCGCCGCGCGCTTGCGCCAGCGTGATGTCGTTGGCGCCGGGGAAACCGCGGACGATGTCGATGTTGAGCTTGAGGACGTCGCGCGCGACCAGCGCCAGCATCAGGTTTGTCGAACCCGAGCGGTTCGAGCCCATGATCGCTTTCATGCCGCCCGTGCGCAGATCTTCCGCCGTCTGCACCTTGTGGTTGGAGTTGACGAACATCAGGTAGCTGTCGGTGGCGTATCCCGAAAGGCTGCCGAACCAGGTGAGCTTCAGCGGATCGTATTTGGCGTTGGGATCGCCCATCAGCGCCACCTGGGGTATCGCGCGCTGCAAGACGCCGATCAGCGTGCCGTCCTTTTCCGACGCGAATGCGAAGCGGTTGGCAAGGCCGATGCCGCCCGCGCTCGGCTGATTCTGCACGATCACGCCGGGCTTGCCGGGAATGTGCTTGCCCATGTGGCGGGCGATGAGACGTGCGCCGGTGTCGTAGTAGCCGCCGCCGGAGAACGGCACGATCAACGTGATGGTGCGGCCGGTGTAGAATTGCTCGACGGATTGGGCGTTGGCGGAAGATCCGACGGTGGCGGTTCCGATCAGCATGGCCGCGGCACATGCGATCGCTGTCGTGGTAAGCTTCATTCTGATGGCCTCCCCTATCACCCGTCTATCGCAGTTGTGCGTTTGGCCGTAGCTTGGGTCAAGCATTTGCGCGACCATTAGCCGTTGCATGCCGCAACCCGACACGGACTTGTGCAAGCGATTGTTGGCGGGATACAGGTGGAGTGTACGCTGCACTGCGTACTCTTCAGGGACGTCAATCCATCTCAACTGAAGGAGTATTGAGGTCCGCTACGCAAGGACCACTGGATCCGTTTGCGCCAGCCCATGTTGGGTTACGGCCTACCGGCCTGACCTACGAAGTAACGACTGCTCTCTCGGAGGCAAAATGCTCGGCTGGCTCATCACCGTATTTGGTTCTCTTCTCACGAGCGTTGCAATCGCTCAAACTGCAACTGTACCCACGCCTGCTGCTGCTTCGAAGCCTCTGCCGCCAGCAACTGTTGTCCCAGCTAAGCCATCCAGTCCGGCATCAGCCGCGGGAGGTAGTGTTTCGGCAGCAGAACTCTCCAAATGCATGGCGGAGATAAAGGGCCTCGGTGATACCAAATTCGGGCGTCCCGTCTACATGCCAGATTGGAAGGTCGGAACGACCGCGCCCTTATACAATATGGCTTTCGCTGTTAGAGGCGATGAAAAGGGCAATTATCCGATCAGTGCGGCACGCGCTTACAGGGTGCCGGCAGAACGTACGACTTGGTCAGGCACGCCCTATAAGGGTGACATCATTTGCTTTTTCTTGCGTGACCCCCCTGTCACTCGGTACGTCGGTCAATGCTGGAAGGCACCTGAGCAGGGCAATCGCTCGAGAAAGGGGCTTGCGGAGAGAGAAAGGGGATTCACAAGAGGTGAGTCGGTGTGATTGATGGGCTTCCATCCGAATCGGATGGAGAAGGCCCATGTCCGCAGCCCGCCCGCAGCTTGCCACCCCGTCGAAGAT
>CAMDPA010000396.1 GCA_945903565.1 Devosia equisanguinis
GTAAACGTCCAGAAACTTCTCCATTCTCCGGTCCTCGTCACACTTGGCCCGGCTCATCCAATCCCCCCAATGCTGCGCATTGAGAGAATCACGGATTACCGGACATATCGTGTGCTACTGGAACCGGACAACTCGTGTGCTACCGACACCTCGAGACCACCACCTTTCCCGCTCCGATGCGCTCAGCTATGCTGTCGCACAAAGACAATCGCGACACATGACGAGGGAGGCAGACAATGACGCGTAGCCGAGGTTTCACGCTTGGCGGTGCAGCCGCCGCAATCACCATCGCCGCGCTGGCCGCCATCGCACCGGCGCAGGCGCAGCAGGCGCCGCTCAAGATCATTCTGTTTCCTGGGTTGTCGAACCTTGCGATCCTGTCGGCGCAGCACAAGGGGTTCTTCGCGGCCAACAACGTGGCGGTCGAGGTGATCAATACGCCCGACTCCGATGAGTTGCGGCATGGGCTGGCGGCCGGGCGCTATCAGATCGCGCACGCCGCGGTCGACAATGCAGTGGCACAGATCGAAAACCAGAAGGACGACGCGATCATCCTGATGGGCGGCGACAGCGGGCTCAACCTGCTGATGGTGCAGCCCGAGATCAATGCGGTCGAAGACATCAGGGGCAAGAGCGTCGTCGTCGATGCGCCGAACACGGCCTATGCGCTGCTGCTCTACAAGATGCTCAAGGTGAAGGGCCTGGAGCGCGGCAAGGACTACAAGGTCAATCCGGTCGGCGGCACGGGTCAGCGGCTCGAGGCGATGAACAAGGACAAGTCCAACGCCGCCGGCATGATGAACCCGCCGTTCTCGATTCGCGCGATCAAGTCGGGCCCGCTGAAGAGCCTGGGATCGCCACTCTCGGTCGTCGGTCCGTATCAGGCGGGCGGCGTGTGGGTGATGCGGAGCTGGGCCAACGCCAACCAGGATCTGCTGGTGCGCTATCTCAAGGCCAACATCGAGGGCATTCGCTGGGCTTTGGCGCCGGCCAACAAGGACGAAGTCGTGAAGCTGCTGGCTGATCGGCTGAAGCTCACGCCCGACGTGGCGGAGGCGAGCTATGCGATGGGCGCCAACGCGAAAGAGGGCGGTTTCGCAAAAGACCTCGCGTTCGACATGACCGGCTTCAAGACCGTGCTCGCCCTGCGCGCGGAGCTCGAAGGGCAGTGGGGCGGCACGCCGCCGGCACCGGAGAAGTACCTCGACATGAGCTACTATCAGAAGGCGATTGCGGCGCTGAAGTAGTGTTGGTTTTCGGAAGGGCAACGGCTCGCGCGGGGTTGATTGAATGACTTCGGCGCAAGCGGCTGCCCCTCACCCTGACCCTCTCCCCTCTGAAAAGAGGGGAGAGGGAAAGCCGCAGGGCCTCGCCGTGCGGTTGATGGGGCTGTTGTCGAAGGTGGCGCGGAGCACGGCCGACGCGATCGTGCCGCCGCTGTGCCTCAACTGCCGCAAGCCGCTCGGCAGCCACGATGCCTTGTGTGCGGCATGCTGGCGGCAACTTCGATTTATACGCGCGCCGCTGTGCGACCGGCTCGGCATTCCCCTGCCGTTCGACCCTTCGCCCTACGCCTCCGGCGGCCCGATCGTGTCGGCAGGCGCGCTGGCCAATCCGCCCGACTGGGATCGTGCCCGCGCCGTCGCCCAGTTCGGGCCTGTCATCCGCGACATGATCCACGCCTTCAAGTATTCCGACCGGCACGACGCCCGCACCTTGTTCGGCCGCTGGCTGGCCGATACCGGCGCGGGGATGCTGTGCGATGCCGATCTGCTGATACCGGTGCCGCTGCACCGCTGGCGGCTCATCAGCCGGAAGTTCAACCAGGCGGTGCTGCTGACCCAGGAAGTGTCGGGGCTGACCGGCGTGCCGGCCGACCCGTTCGTGCTGCAGCGCGTGAAGGCGACGCCGACCCAGGTCGGTCTGACCGAGGCCGAGCGCCGCCACAACCTGTCCGGCGCCTTCAAGGTTGCCCCCGCCGCGCGCGCCAGGATCGCCGGCCGCAACCTCGTGCTGATCGACGACGTCGTCACGACCGGCTCCACCGCCGGCGCCTGCGCCCGCGTGCTGAAGCGCGCCGGCGCTGCCCGGGTCGATGTACTCGCGCTCGCGCTGGTGACCGACGACAGCCGGATCGGCAGGTAATCAACCCACATTTAAGAATAGTTGCAATATAGTGACAATGCCGCAGCGACAGCGCGACGATGCCACCTTTCCGGCGGGGCTGCAGCTTACTACATTCCTCGGTTGAGTGAAGCTACGAGGTGCGCCGCCGATGGCGAAGATTACGATCTACACGACGCCGATCTGCCCCTATTGCCAGATGGCCAAGCAGCTACTGCAGCGCAAGGGTGCGGCGTTCGAGGAGATCGACGTCATGGGCAAGCCGGCGCTGCGGGCCGAATTGCAGATCAAGGCCGGCGGTCGCACTACCGTGCCGCAGATCTGGATCGGTGAGCAGCACGTCGGCGGCTGCGACGACCTCTACGAATTGGACGCGGCGGGCGAGCTCGAAACTCTTTTGACCGCGTGAAACCGCGCTTGGGAACTCCAAACGATGATCCGCTACCGCCTGCAGTGCAAAAAGAACCACGAATTCGAGGCGTGGTTCAACTCGTCCAAGGCCTACGACAGCCAGGCCAAACGCGGCCTGGTCGAATGCCCCGAATGCGGCTCGACCAAGGTGTCGAAGACGCTTATGTCCCCGGGCGTGGCAACGCGTGGACGCGATGCAGCGCCGCCGCCATCGGAAAGCGCGTCGCAGAACGCCGTTGTCGAGGCCCCCGCCCAAGCACAGGTTCCCGCAACGCCAGAAGCTGCTGCTCATCGCGAGATGCAGCGCCAGTTTCTGGAAATGATGCGGCATGTGCGCAAGGAGGTCGAGAGCAAGGCCGAGTACGTCGGCCCGAAATTCGCGGAAGAAGCGCGCAAGATCCATCACAAGGAGAAGCAAGCGCGCGGCATCTGGGGCGAGGCGACGCTGAAGGAAGCCCATGACCTCGTCGAGGACGGCATCGACTGCCTGCCGCTGCCGCGCCTGCCGGAAGACAGCAACTGATCTGGGCTACTTCGTAGGGCGCATTAGCGAATGCGTAATGCGCCGTGCGGCGCTGTCCGCGTCGCATGCTCCACGTGGTAGCGCCACGCTTTGAAAGCGGTGCAATACGCCCAAGTGGGCTATTGCACCCTACGGCGCGGGCTCGATCGTGATCGCCAGATCCGCAACGTCGGCCATGAACTCGGCGAGCGTGAACAACCCCATGCACGGCATCGCGCCGCGCGTCGCCACCTCGCCGCGCACGAGCTTACGGGCCAGCACCACCGAGGCAATCGCCGGCACATAGGGTCCCTGGTTCAGCCGCGCGATGAGGTGGATCGCGCGGTCCAGCGGCTGACCATCGCGGCCGATGCCGGACAGGCGCACGAACATGCCGCTGCTGTCGGTGCCGAGAAACCGGAGCTGCCGCTTCATCCACATCAGCGGCGACGCCAGCCGCTCGGGCCGCCTGATGATGCCGCATCGCGCCGCCCAGGCGAGCAGCCAAAGGCTGAGCTGAAACGCCGTCACGTCCAGACCTGCCGAAAAGCGCGCGGTGCGAACGTCGGGATAACGGCGTGGAAACAGCTCCACGTCGGGCACATCGCAATGCGCCATCCAGCGCCGGCCCAGGCCGGGAAACGCGTAGCGCCACAAACCGAGCCAGCCGTGCACACTCTGCCAGCGGCCATCGATCAGCAGCGGGATCGGCTTGCCGACAGCACCGAGAATAGAGGCCGTCGTCGCATTACCCGGATCGTAACCGTTGCCGGGGGCGATGCCGTGATGGATCGACAGGAGCTGTGCGAAATCCGGCAGGTGGTGGTCGACGATGGCGGCGGCAAACGCTGGCACGCTGCTCGCGCCGCTGGTTACGAGCACGCCGGCCGCGCGCGCTTCCCCGTCGAGCGTCGAGATGCCCGTCACGAAGGCGCGTGCGTCGGCGAGGTCGATGTAGTGCGCGCCGACCTCGATGGCGGCGCGCGCGAGTGTGTAGTCCTGCGCCTGATACGGGCCGGACGCGTTGATGATGACGGCAGGCGCGAGCCGCTTCAACGCCGCCATGTCGGGCCGCATCGCATCGAGCGCGGCGTGCGTAATCTCTGCGGGCGACGTTGCCGCAAGAGCGCTCGCGGCGTCGCGTGCCTTCGCCTGCGTGCGGCCCGCGATGATGATCGCGAGATCGGCGTGCCGGGCCAGCCGTTCCGCAACGCGTGCGCCGAAAGCGCCGTAGCCGCCGAGCACGAGAATTGTCGCGTTGCGCGGCGGCGGCGGCGTGTTCATCGGCTCATCCAGAACTCAGCTCTTCGGCCCGTGCTTGGCCATGAACGGCAGCACTTCGGCGTGGAACTTGGCGGGCTCCTCGACGTGCAGCATGTGCGCGGTTCCAGGTACTTCGGCATACTCGGAGCCGGGGATCTCGCGGTGCATGACCTGCATCATCTCAGGCGTGGTCGCCGGATCGATCCCGCCGGCGACGATCCGCACCGGCAGCTTGATGCCCTTGAGCTGGCTCGTGACGTTGAACGCGACGATCGCCTGGCACCAGCCGATGAAACCGGCAGGCGGCGTATCCGCCACCATCTTGCCCAGCCGCGCGACGAGCTGCGGCTTGGTCTTCAGGGCTTCCGGCGCGAGCCAGCGCTGCATCGAGCCATCGATGACGGCTTTTGACATGCCGTCGGCGGAGACGGTCTTGATGCGGGTGTCCCAGATTTCCTTCGCGCCGGTCATGTTGCTGGAGGTCGAGACCAGCATCAGCGAGTGGAAGCGCGCGGCATGCTCGATGCCGAGGATCTGGCCGACGAAGCCGCCCATCGACAGGCCGAGATAGCGCGTCTTCTCGATACCGAGATGATCGAGCAGCGCGACCACGTCGGACGCGAGCGAGCGCATCTCGTAGGGGCCCTTGGGCGCATCCGACGCGCCATGTCCGCGCGCATCGAGACGGATCACGCGATAGGTGGGCAGCAGCGCGGCGGTCAGCTCGTCCCAGATCGACAGGTTGGTCGCGAGCGGATGGTGCAGCAGCACGGGCGGCGCACTGGCGTTGCCTGATACCTCGTAGTTCATCGTGAAGCCGTTGATGTGCGCCTTCATGGCAGCCTCCTTGTTTGCGTCATGGGTCGGTTCAGGCCCATGACGAATGAATTTCTGGGATGGACACTTGGATATCGCACGCTGCCGTTCTTGGC
>CAMDPA010000397.1 GCA_945903565.1 Devosia equisanguinis
GCACCCTGAGATCTTTCGAGTATCCCTTCGCCATCGCGATCCCCGCCGTTGCTGCCGGTGGAATCCGAATCTGATTTGCGCGTCCGAGGGAATCCCCTGTAACTGTTTTGATTCACATCAAGTGGAAAGCGCTCTAACCCGACCTACGCCACCGTCACGGCTCCTGCGAATCCACCAGCACGAACGCGATCCGGCAGACGTCCTTTCCGCGGTTGATCCAGGCGTGATTGGTGCCCTGCTGGATCAGCACGTCGCCGGCCTTCAGATGCACTTCGCTGTCGTCGAGCAGCATGTCGATCTCGCCGGCCAGGATGATCGCGTAGTCGAGCGAGCGCGTGCGATGCATGAACGGATGGCGCGGCGGCAGCCCACGCTTGGGCGCATCGTGGCCGATCTCGCGTTGACGCTGGGCGACGTCGAGCTTCGCCTCCTGCTCCGGTGTCGTCGGCGGATAATCGATGATGCGGAACGCGGTGCCATGCGTCGGCGGTTGCGTGCCGATGTCGACCGCGCCGCGATCCGCGGGGCCGGAAATGTCGGCGGGCGCTCCATCGGTCGACCAGATCAGGTTCATGATGTTCTTGCGCGCCGGCCGCAGCGTGCAGTTCGGATTGATGCCGTCGAACAGCACCACCGCCTTGCCGCTTGCATCGACCGTCGTCACCACGCGCCGCACCGCTCCATCGCTCGCCATGTCGTTTGCTCCTTTTGATTTGCCGGTCCGCCCGAATGCTCGACAGTTTCGTAGGTTGGGTCAAGCGGTGCGGTAGCGCCGCGCGACCCAACAATCAGCAGCAAGACAAAAAAATGTTGGGCCGCTAGACCAATGCACCCACAAGCCGCGTGCCCAACAACCGATCGTAAACCTGCAGCGTCTGCTGCTTCATCGCGTCGAGTGTGAAGCGCGCGCGGATGTCGGCGATGGCGCGCTGCCCCATGCCGGCGCGATCGGCAGGCGATAACGCCAGCGCGAACTCCAAGCCCCGCGCAAGTCCATCCGCGTTCGGCGGCACGACCCAGCCGGTGATCCGCTCCGACGCAACCGCGGGCTCGGCCAGTACGATCTCCGGCGGTGCGCCGAGGTTCGTCGTGATGACAGGGCAGCCGACCGCCAGCGCCTCGGCCGCGGCACGACCGAACGCTTCCGGCTCGATTGAGGCGACAACGGTGACGTACGCCGTCGCATAAGCGGCGGCGATATCTTCGACATGGCCGGCGAGGTGAACGCGGTCGGCCAAACCCGCGCGGCTGGCCTGCGCGCGCAGCTCGTCAACGTAGCCATCCCGGCCCTGCGCATCGCCGGCCAACACGACGACGGCATCTTGCCCCAGACCGCGCGCTGCCAGTTGCGCCAGCGCATCGATCACGATCGTCTGGCCTTTCCATCCCGTCAGTCGCGCCGCGTGGAGGATGATGCGCGCGCCGCTTGCGACACCCCATTTCGCGCGCAATGCCGACATCCGCGCGGGCTCGATGCGCGGTGCGTCGAACGTGTCGAGATCGACGCCGCGCGGGATCACGGCGATGCGTTCGAGTGGCGTGCTGTAACGCGCGCGAATGAGATCGGCGGTATACTGCGAGTTCGCGATCACGACGTCGCCGCGCGCCATCACGCTGTTGTAGGCCCGCTTGAACGGATCTTTCTCGGCGTAGGCCCCGTGATAGGTCGTCACGAATGGTTTGCCCGTGCGGCGCGCGGCGGCAAGCGCGCTCCACGCCGGTGCCCGGCTGCGGGCGTGGATGAGGTCGACCTGTTCGCGGGCCACGATCTCGGCAATCTCAGCTGCATTGCGCCACATCGCCAGCGGGTTCTTCGTGCCGGCATCGAACGCGATCAGCTCGCCGCCCGCCGCCGTGACACGTTCCGCCATGCGGCCACCTTCGGTGACGACCAGCATACGCCCACCCGCGCGCACCACCGCGTCCGTGATCTCGATCGTCGCGAGCTCGGCCCCGCCGGTATCGAGCCGCGGGATGATCTGCAGTATGGTGGGGCGGTGGCCTTGCACGTTCAGCGGCCTTCATCATTTCTAATCAGTGTGGATAGAATGACCCAGACCCAACCGCAATTCCTCGACGTGGGTGAAGGCGCGGCCAGCCGACGCATCGCCTATCTGCAGCAGCAAGGCGACGGCAAGGGCGCGGGCCTCGTTTGGTTGCAGGGCTTCAAGTCGGACATGATCAGCACCAAGGCCGCAGCCCTCTCCGAATGGGCCGAAGGCCAGCAGATCGCGCTCACCCGGTTCGACTATTCCGGCCACGGTCAGTCTGCCAGCGGGGCGGGCGGCCGTTTCGAGGACGGCACGCTCGGCCGCTGGATCGAGGAAGCGCGCGCGGTTTTCGATCAGCTCACCAGCGGCCCGCAGGTCCTGATCGGCTCGAGCATGGGCGGCGCGATCGCGTTGGCGCTCCTGAAGCGGCTGATGGTGGAGCACCCGGCAGCGGCAGCGCGGATCAAGGCGCTGGTCCTCGTCGCGCCCGCCTGGGATATGACGGAAGAGCTGATGTGGAAGGCGTTTCCCGAGCCCGTCCGCCGCGAGGTGATGGACAACGGTGTGTGGATGCGGCCCTCCCAATATGGCGATCCCTACCCGATCACGCGCGCGCTGATCGAGGATGGGCGGCGGCACCTCATCGGGGGGCAGCGATGGAACCCAGGACGCCCCATCGCGATCCTGCACGGCCGGCTTGATCCCGATGTGCCGTTCGCGCATTCCGAGACGCTAATGCGCAACCTCGACGGCGGTTGGGCCCACCTCGTCGAAGTGCCCGACGGCGAGCACCGCCTCTCGCGACCGGAGGATATCGCGCTGCTGTTCGAGTTGGTGGCCGACGTACGGTAGCGATCGCCCTTCGGGCGATATGAGGGGCTTTCAGCCCCTCAAACTCCCCGACCAGGGCGGAGCCCTGGACCCGTCTTTAAAGAATGGGTTTCCAAAGGGCACCGCCCTTTGGTGGGTGCTCGAGGGCAGTGAAGGCGCACGCCTTCGGCATGACGCCCTCGATCTTACTTGCTCAACCCATCTGGCTGACGAACTTCGCGACCATGTAGGCGTTGAGGCCTTCCAGGCCGCCTTCGTGGCCGTAGCCCGAATCCTTGGTGCCGCCGAACGGTACTTCGGGAAGCGCCAAGCCGAAGTGGTTGATCGTTACCATGCCTGAGTCGAGCGCGTCGGCGACCTTGGTCGCGGTCTTGCCGTCCTTGGTGAAGGCGTAGCTCGCCAAGCCGTACGGCAGTTTGTTGGCGCGCTCCAGCGCCTCGTCGGTCTCCTTGAAGCGGCACATGATGGCGACGGGGCCGAAGGGCTCCTCGTTCATGATGCGCGCGCTGTCGGGCACGTCGGTGAGCACGGTCGGCTCGAAGTAGTTGCCCTGGTTGCCGATCCGTTTGCCGCCGGTCTGCACCTTGCCGCCCTTTTCCTGCGCGTCCTGGATCAGGGTCTGCATCGCGGTGATGCGGCGCGGGTTGGCGAGCGGGCCCATCCGTGTCGCGGGATCGAGACCATCGCCGACCTTGGTCGACTTCATGCCGTCCGTGAACGTTGCGACGAACTTGTCGTAGATCTTGTCCTGCAGGAAGAACCGTGTCGGCGACACGCAGACCTGGCCGGCGTTGCGCGTCTTGGTCGCGACCATCATCTTGGACACGGCCTCGACGTCGACATCGTTGAACACCAGCACGGGCGCGTGGCCACCAAGCTCCATCGTCGTGCGCTTCATGTGCTGGGCCGCAAGCGATGCGAGGTGCTTGCCGACCGGGACCGAGCCGGTGAACGATACCTTGCGGATGATCGGCGAGGGGATCAGGTACTCCGAGATCTCCGCCGGCACGCCGTAGACGAGGTTGATCACGCCGTCGGGCACGCCCGCATCATGAAAGCAGCGGATGATGCCGATCGGCGATCCCGGTGTTTCCTCCGGGCACTTGACGATGATCGAGCAGCCCGCAGCCAGCGCGGCCGCGATCTTGCGTACGGCCTGGGTGACGGGGAAGTTCCACGGCGAGAAGCCCGCGACCGGCCCGACCGGCTCCATGATCACCATGTTGCGCACGCCGTCGGCACGGGCGGGGATGATGCGGCCATAGGCGCGGCGGCCCTCGTCGGCGAACCAGTCGGTGATGTCGGCGCCGGCGAGGATTTCGACCTTCGATTCCATCAGCGGCTTGCCCTGCTCGAGCGTCAGCACGTGGGCGATGTCGTCGACGCGGGCGCGCATCAGGTCGGCGGCCTTGCGCAGCACCTTGGCGCGCTCGAACACGTTGACCTGTTTCCAGACTTTGAAGCCCTTATCGGCGGCAGCGAGCGCGCGGTCGAGCTCAGGCTTCTTGGCGTGCGGCAGCTTGGCCAGAACGGCGTTGGTCGAGGGGTTCAAGACGTCGGAGCTGGCGCCGCTGTCGCCGCTGGTCATCTTGCCGTCGATGAAAAGGGAAAGGTTCTCGTAGGTGCTCATGTTCTCATGCTCCTGGTCTGCGGATCAGGTTGGTCCTGTCGCGCAGTAACGCCAGCCGTGCGGGAGGTTCAAGGGGATTCTGGGCGGACGCGGGTCGCGTATATGGCTCGGCACCCGAATGGGGCGCCGCTTTCACCTTCGCAGTGCCTGGACGGCGGCGACCAAGTCGGCCGCCTTGCACGGTTTTGCCAGGAATGGTGCATCGGCGAGAGCCCCGGATTGCTGGTCCTTTGCGTAGCCGGAAACCACCAAATAGGGTATCCCACGCTCCCGCATGGCCACGGCCACGGGCTCGGCACTTTCACCGTGCAGGTTGGCATCGAGGACAACCGCGTCACAGCTCTTGTCATCGAGCAGCTTCAGGGCTCTGGGCACGGTTCCAGCCATGCCGACCACGTCGCAGCCCGCTTGCCTCAGGGCGGCCGCTTCCCCACTGGCGATCAGGTACTCATCCTCGACAATCAAGACACGCATGGCAGATCGGCTTCCTCGGCTCTTTCATGATACGGATGGCCTCCGTCGCAGATTTCCCCTTCTGGTGCTGTAAGCTGCCACATCACGCCCGATGGCGCAAAGTCGAGCGAAACATCTGTCGGTAGCACACGAGTTGTCCGGTTCCAGTAGCACACGATATGTCCGGTAATCCGTGATTCTCTCAATGCGCAGCATTGGGGGGATTGGATGAGCCGGGCCAAGTGTGACGAGGACCGGAGAATGGAGAAGTTTCTGGACGTTTAC
>CAMDPA010000398.1 GCA_945903565.1 Devosia equisanguinis
AAGCGTCTGCCCTTCTTGGTCCGATGATCCGGGATAGCTTCGAGGGCTTGGAACAAGGTCAGCGCGTTCATCGGTGGTCTCCGTCGGGCGGAGACCGTTAGAACTCTGTTCGCGCCGCCATCATACGCGGTGAATTGAATCACCCTGCAAGACAGGGCCGTCGCATCCATGCCATTGTGGCGAGGCATGATCGTAGGCCGTAATGTAATGGGTAGGGAGCCAACGCACTATGTCGAGCACTGAGTATGACATTCCCCCTCGTGACGACATTCTGCCGACTGCGGATGAAATCAAGCGGTCTCCGGTATCGCGCGCACCGCACCCCGACGAGTTCGATGCGCCTGATGATCTGAACCTCGACGACGATGTGGTCACGCGCGCGAAGATTCCCGCAGTCTCGTGGGCCGCGTCGGATCGTGAGTCGCCCGACTACGCGCATCTTCAGCCGCAAGGGCGCGAGCCGGTCGCCGGCGACAAGAAATTCAAGATCACGGCTGCCGACTTCGAGTTGATGTTCAAGGCCAACGGATTCGATCCGAAGGGCTCCGATACGCGGATCGTGTTCGGCTTGCGCGGCGCGAATTTGGTCGACAAATCCGATGGCGAGAACGACGGCGTGGTGGCCGGCGTCGATGCGGTCGAGGTCGAGGAGACACGGCCCAACCATCGCAACTTCCGCTGCGTGATCGGCTATTTCAACCGCACGACCGGCAAGATCTCGGCGTTCCGCGCATCGACGGTGCCGAACGTCGATTTCATGACCAACTACTTCAAATGGAACAACGGCCTGGGCGGCAATTCCAGCACCGGCGCCAACATGATGCCGACCGGCTGCTACGTGTACCGCATGGGCGCTCATGGCGGCGGCCGCATCTATCCCGCGCTGCGGCTGACCGATCCGGACAAGCTGGCGGAGGACGGCCAGGCCTGCGTGTTGCGTACGAAGAACGACCTGACGTTCAAGACCGACGACGTGTTCGATCATTGCACGCCCTACGACAACATCCACTGCGCCTACTCGTACGACAAGTTTTCCTCCGCCGGCTGCCAGACGATCCAAGGTCCGAACGGCGAGGGGCCGTGGGGCGATTTCCAGGCCGTGCTGAAGACGGTCAAGCCCAACACGCGCTTCGACTACGTGCTGCTCACCGGGCGTGATGCCTCGATCGCGGTATGGCTGCGCGAAACCGGGCGGGCCAATGATCCCGAGGTCGTGGCACGGATGCTCGGGCGCTTGCGTCCGGGCTCGCGCGGCGACGCCGTGTCCCGTCTGCAGCAGCAGCTTGGGATGCAGCCGTCGGGCTATTTCGGTCCCGGCACCAAGAAGAAGCTGGCGGAGTTCCAACGCGGCAAGGGCATGTTGAGCGACGGCATCTGGTCGCCGGAGGTGGAAAGCACGATCGGCTGGTCTGTGTTCAAGTCTCCCGCCACACCGCCACCAGTCCAGCCTCAAGCACCGGTTGCGCCAACACCCGCACCCCCAGCGCCCACCGCCGTGGTTCCCGAGCCGGCTCCTGCCGCACCACCAGCTCCGCCCGCTCCGGTTGTTGCCGAGCCACTGCCAGCGCCGGTTTCAGCGCCTCCGGCAGCGCCGGTTGCCGAAGTGCCCCCGCTTCCTGCCGTTTCGCCCGCGGCGATTGTGCCTGGCGCTGCTGGGGTTGCCGCGTCCGCTGCCGCCGTTGCCACCACCGCCGCCGGCGCTGTCGGTGCTGCCGTAACGGCTGCAGCGGCGCCAGCCGTCGCCGCCGTGACAGCAGCGTTACCGCCGGTAACAGCGCCAACGCCGCCAGCCGCATCCCCGCCCCCAGCGCCTCCTGCTCCGGTCGAAGTGAAGCCGGTCGCGCCGCCTCCAGCGCCTCCTGTCGCAGCTACGCCGATGCCGCGCCCACCCGGCATTTCCGATGCGGTGGCAGCCGAACTCGAGAAGCTCGCGGGGCAAGCGGACGCATCTCCAGAGGTGCCCGGTATCGTCGATCTCGCCGAGACGGCGGCGAGATCGCGCCAAGCTCAGTTGCGCGAATTCGGCTCGGTCAACACGGCGTCTGCCGCTGTGGCTTCCGCGCCAGGAATGCCGATCGTACCGCCGACAGGGGCAACCGCGTCGCTGCTGCCGACACCTCCAGCTCCACCGCCGTCGGCCCTCGCCGGCAACGCGCAAAAACTGATCCTGGAGGCGGACAGGATCTTGGCTTACGCGCGTAATGCGCTGCCGCAATACAAGGAAGCGCTGCTCAAGGGCAACGACCTGCTGACGCGGTACGGGATCAATCAGAACCCGATGCGGCTCAGCCACTTCCTCGGGCAGATCGGCAACGAGTGCGGCCGGCTGACCATTCTCGAAGAGAACATGACGTATCGCTCGGCCGCCCGCATGCGTCAGGTCTGGCCGAACCGGTTCCCCACGCTCGCCGCCGCCGAGCCCTACGTCAACAATCCCCAGAAGCTCGCCGAAAAGGTCTACGGCGGCCGTTTCGACAACGCGCCGGGCGACGGCTGGCGCTTTCGCGGCCGTGGTCTCGTCCAGATCACCGGGCGCGCCAACTATCGCGAGATGGGCAAGAAGCTCAGCATTCCCCTGGAAGACCAGCCCGACCTCGCCAGCGACCCCAGGTACGCGCTCGCGATCGCGTGCGAAACCTGGGCCGGCAAGACGCTGGCCGGCGAGCGCGACATGAACCGGCTGGCCGACGCCAACAAGCTCGAGGCGATGACCTACCGGATCAACGGTGGCTACACCAACATCGACGACCGCCGGGATGCGTTCGAGGAAGCCTGGGATATCTGGGGCACCGGCAAGCCGCCGCGCCGTCTGCTCGAGCCCGATACGCTCGACCGCGGCGACCGCTCCGGTCGGGTGGAGGAGCTCAACGCGCGCCTCAACGAACTCAGCCTGTTCGACGGCATTACGTCGAGCCCGCCCCGACAGGTCTACAATCTGTCGACCTACAAGGCGGTCCGTGCACTGCAAGAAGACGCCGGCCTCAACCAGACCGGCGTGGTCGGCACCGACACCTGGGCGGCGCTCGAGAAGACGCTCGATCGCGGCGGTCTCAGCCGCGGTACCGCGACACGCGGCGGTGGCGCACGCACGCCCACGCGCGGCGGCGATGACGGGGCAGCGGGCGCCCAGCGCGATGCCGTTGCCAGCCGCCTCAAGGAGATCCGGGGGTGGGCGATTGCGATCACCGTGCTCGCGATCGCGTTCGTCGGCAGCTACATCTACGCGCTGACCCATCCGACGGGGAATACGCCGCTGTGGATGCCGCTGGTGTTCTCCGGACTGGTGTTCGTCTCCGGCTTAGCGTTGTGGCTTGCAGCACGACCGCAGCCGGGCTGGAATGTGCCTGACGGCAAGTCGGGCGGGGCGGCAACTTCGCGTTCTGCGCCCTCGCGGCACGAACGCGCGCCCGGCGCCTTCATCCCTGGCGAGGAAGAACCCGTGCGGATGGGCACCAATATCTCCTGAGGACCAAGACCTTGTTCCAGAGTTTCCTCAAGTGGTTGGGCATGTCGGGAGGGCAAGGCGCCACGGTTCCGGCGGCCACGACGCCCAAGCCAGTGCCGAAGCCGGCGGCGATGCCGACTCCCGCGCCCACCATGCCCCAGATCGCGCCCAAACCGCAGGTTGCGGCCAACCCGCCTGCCATGCCGCAGCCTGCGCCCCCGCCTGGTGTACCGGTCACGGTTGCGCCCAAACCAGCTCCAGTGCCTGCGCCTACCTTGCCTGTACTGGCCACGACAGGTGGCGACAAACCGCCGACGCCACCGCAACCGCCAGCAGTATCACCACCGGTGCGGCCGGAAAAAACAAGCGAAACGGAGAATACAGTGGAACCTCTGAAGAGCTACCCGACCCGGCTGCCGGATGCCGAGCTCGTCATCATCGAGATGTTCGGCGGCGACAACAACCTGTCCGCGTTCGTCTACGAAGACCTGCAGGAAATGGCGGCCGGCATCCGCGGCAGCAAGATCGCGATCATCGGTCTCGCCGATCTCGCGGGCAAACCCGGCTCGATCGTCGAGGTGACACCCGAGAACGGCATCCAGATCATCGAGTCGCTCGGTGAAATCGACACCGGCGATCCCGAGGTGCTGCACAACTTCCTCGTCCGCGCGCTGCTGACCTACCCGAAAGCCCGCAAGGCGATCGGCTTCTGGGACCACGGCACCGGCGTGTTCGACGAGACCGATAATTCCGAGAAGATCATGACGCGCCGTATCAATTCGGTGGCGCGCGAGAACCGCAGTCAGTCGCGCCCGGCGCGGCGGCTATTCTTCCCCAAGTCGAAGATCGAGGACGATGTCGAGACGCGTGGCATGCTGCACGACGACACCAACGGCGGCGTGCTAACGAACCTCGAAGCCGGCGCGATGCTGCGCGCGGCGTTCAAGGACGCCGGCGTCGAAGGCAAGATCGACCTGATCTTCTCCGACACCTGCCTCAACGGCATGATCGAGGTGCTCGACGAACTCGGCTCATGCGCCAAGGTAATCGTCGGCTCGCAGGATCTCGAGCCCGGCGACGGCTGGGACTACAAGACCTGGCTGACCAAGGTCGTCGCGACCAAGCCCGCAACCGCGGAGGAGTGGGGCAAAACCGCGGTCGATGCGTTCAAGGAAGGCTATGAGCCGTTCCCGAAGAAGTGGCCGTGCACCCTGGGCGCATTCCGCACCGACCACGACATCACCAAGGCGTTCGGGGAGATGATGGCGGCCTGCCGCAAGGCCAATGGCTTCGGAGCGTTCGTCTACCTCGATCATGCGCGCGCGCAAAGCCAGGGTTTCGCGCAGCGCGACACCTACGACATGCGCGATTTCGCGGAGCGGGTGGTGTCGATCGCGCAGCAGGGCATGCCGGAAGTCGCAGCCGCCGCCCAGAACCTGATCAAGGCCTACGACGCCGCGCGGGTGCACTCGATCACGCTCGGCAAGTTCGTGCCGAGGTCGACGGGGCTGTCGTTCTATTTCCCCGGTTCGCGCTCGCAGATGAACCGCGACATCGGCACCTACGAGAAACTGGCGTTCGCGAAGAACTCAGGCTGGGCGGAGTTCCTGAAGGAGTTCCGTTGAGCGCGCACGCTGCGGAAAAGGCGACTTCGGCAAACAACATCATACGCAAAAGAGGCAGCCGGTCGTCCCGGCTGCCTCTTTCTGTTCGAGCGGCACTTCAAGCCGTATCACATATCACTT
>CAMDPA010000399.1 GCA_945903565.1 Devosia equisanguinis
AAAGAACCAGGTTCCGGCCGCCGCCAGCGTGGCGCCGCGCTCGGTCCCCGCAAGGCATGGCCTGGCCGCGTCACCGCCCGTCGAGGCTGCAGCGCGACGGCCAACCTTGACCGGCCCTCGACGCGACGCCAAGGAGCTGCCATGCCGCACAGCCAAGAGGTGCGCCGCCTGACGGCTCGCGCCTCTCTCGACATCATCGGCGTCCCCTGCTTCCGCCGATGATCATCCGAACCCGCCGAAGCGGCCAAGTCGTGTGCTATCAAAACCAGACAAGTCCAAAAGCTACTGACAGGCGCAGATCGTTGTTGAATACGGCGCCGGTCATGTCGACGGGCGCGGCGAACGTCGCCCCCTTGAACCACGCGAGGCCGCCGAACGTCGCGCCGCGCAGATCGACGGGGCCGCCGAACCGCGTGCCCGAGAAATCGACGTTGGTGATGGCGGCGCCTGCGAGATCGAGCGCATCGGAGATGTCGAGGCCCGTGAGGTCGACGGTTTCGCCCTTGCGCAGCGGCGCCGTTGCGCCCCGCGCGATCTCCGCTGCCGTTTCAGATCGGCCGTGTGGCATGAGCGGTCGCCTCGCTTTTCTCGAGCCCGGCCGAACGCGCGGGCGCATCGCTCGCGCCTGCATAACCCATCCGCTGGCAGATCTCGCGGGCGGCTTCCATCAGTGCGCCGGCGATTTCCTTGCGCCGGCCCTTGTGGGTGAGGAACGCGCGTTCTGGCCCCGAGACGTTGATCGCCGCGATCACCTTGCCGGTGTGATCGAAGATCGGGGCTGCGATCGCATCGATTCCGGTCTCGTAATACGAACTGCTGTCGGAGATGCCGGCCGCGCGGTCGTGATCGAGTTGGCGGGCGAGCTCGGCTAGCGTCGTTGCGGTCTTCGGCGTTACGGCCTGAAGCTGGCGGCCGCGAAAGCGCTCCTTCACCTCGTCCCAGGGCATATGCGCCAGGATCGCGCGCCCCATCGTTGCTGCGTGCGCGGGCAACCGCGTGCCGACCTGCACGTTGCTGACCAGCGGCACATTCGGCGCCTGACGCACGACGTAAAGAACTTCGCGGCCGTCGAGCACGGCGAGATGGCAGGAGAGGCCCAACCGGGCAGCCAGTCGGGCCAGAACCGGAGAGGCGATCTGGGCCACGTCGAGCGAGGAGATCTTGCGGCCGGCGAGTTCCATCACGCCTGCGCCCAGCACGAAATTTCCGCTGTCGGGCAGGCTTTCGATGAGGCCTTCGGCCTCCAGCGTATGGAGAAGGCGCAGCAGCGTCGTGCGGTTGATGCCGATCGCGCGCGCGGCCTGGGCCTGGTTCGCCACCGGATTGCCCGCCGCGATATGGCGCAGCACCTTGATCGCGCGCACCACAGGGGGCACGGAGTAATTCACTCGCTCCTTCGCGTTGCTCGCGGACTTCTTCTGCATCAGCGATCCATGATGTGACGGGCGATCTCGGCGGGATGCTCCTGGCACACCGCATGTCCGGCGTCCGCGACGAGCTCGAAGCGATGCGCGAGGTTTGGCGACGCGATGGCGAGCGCATCGTAAAGGCGGCGGCAATTGGCGGGCGGCGTGATCTGATCCTCGGCGCCGACGATGACGCGCGTTGCAATCTTGATGCGCTGCGCCTCGGCGATGAGATCGGCGCACGACAGCATGCGGGACGCGTGCGCGTAACCCGGCAGCGTGACCTTCGCCATTGCTTCGGTGACAGCGGCGGTGATTGCCGGCTTTTCATCCGGGCGGTGCACCAAGCGCGACGCGCGTGTGGCGGCGAACTGTTGAGCGCCTTCGCCGATCATCGCGTCGAGGCGGCTTCCCGCCGGTTTAGCGAGCGCTTCGCCGGGCTTGGTGCCATAGCCGAGTGCGGGCGAGATCAAATAGAGCCGTTCGATCCGTTCGGGGAAGTGGGCCGCGAAACTGCCGGCGATCAATGCGCCCAGCGAATGGCCGACGAGATCGATACGCGCGTATTCCAAGAGGTCGAGCAGATCGCGCAGCGCGCGCGCATAGTCCGCTGCTTGCGGCCAATCCTGTTGCATCGGCGCGGACCGGCCATAGCCGGGCGCATCCCAGGCGAGCAGCGGGCGTTGGCGTGCGAGACATTCCATTAACGGTGCGAACGAGCCGGCGTTGCTGCCGATGCCGTGCAGCATGACGAGCGGCCGCGCACTGCCCGCGCCGGCGGCGACGAACGAGATGCCGCCCAGCTCGCGCCGTTCCAAACTTGTTTGCTGCTGCAAGCCCACGCGCGACCTCATGTAAACGTGAAACCGGCGTTGACGGGGATTACCTGGCCGGTAACGGCCAAGGCCGCCGGCGTCAGCAGGAAGACGATCGTGCCGACGATGTCCTCGGGCGATTGCGGGCCGGGTACAGCGCGGCCTTGTTCGTAAAGCTGGTGCCGCTCCGCGGGGACATACTCTGTCGACGACGTTTGGAGAATGCCAGGCGCGACAACCGTGATGCCGATGCCGCTTGGTCCGAGTTCGCGCGCCAGCGATCGCGTCATCGAGATCACCGCGCCTTTGCTTGCGACGTAGGCGAGCAGGCGTGGCGCGCCCCACAGCGCGGTGTCGGAGGCGACATTGATGATGCGCGCGTCGTGGCCCTTCTTCAGAAGCGGCGCCATGTTGCGCGTCATCAGCCAGGTGCCGCGCGCGTTGACTTGCATCACGCGGTCCCAGACCTCGATCTCGAGCGCGTCGTAGGTCGGGCCGCCGATGCCGGTTGCTATCGCGCCATTGTTGACGAGGCCATCGGCGGCACCTTCGCGCGCTGCGATGTCGGCGCAGAATGCTTCGATCGACGCCGGGATCGCGAGATCGACAGGTATGAAGCGGCAGCCCGCGCCGATCTTTGCAAGCTCGTGCGCGGCCTTCGCGCCTTCGGCTTCGAGGATGTCGCCGAGCACGAGACGCGCACCGGCTTGCGCGCAGGCCTTGGCGATTGCCAGCCCCAGCCCGCGCGCGGCACCGGTCACCACGATCGTTCGCCCTGCGAGCATTGCGTTTGTTCCCATCAGCCGGCCGAACGCTGGGCCGCTGCGTCTTCGGCCTCGATCTGCGTGCGGGCCATGCGCGTCATCGTCTGCCGCAGGGCGCCGACGCCGACGTCGTGCTGATAGAGCATCTCGCGCATGCGTGCGTCATCGGGCATCGCGGACAGCATCTCGCGGTCCTGCTCCAGCACCTTCCAGTGGCGCGGCTCGAGCAGCGCGCGATACATGAAGCGCCACGCCTCGCGCTCGATGCCTTCGATCTTGCGCAGGCGCCAGAAGTAGACGATGCAGTTGTGCTCATCGACCGGCGTCGTGTAGCCGATAATGCGGAAGATGCCGCCGGGCCCCGCCGCCTTCGGATAGGGCAGATCGAGCCGGCACCAGGTGCTCGCGCCAAACACCATCTCGGTCCAGTCGAAGTTGTCGCCGGCCTGATGCACGCGCGAAACAGTGAAGCCGTGCTCGGTCTTGTCGAGCTTCATGATGTCCTGCTTCGACCCGTAGGCGAGCGTGAACGACTGCGCGTGCAAATAACAGCCGTGCATGGGGTCGGCGAGGTTGTCGAGCGCGTAACGGTAGTTCGCCTCCCACGGCGAGACGCACAAAAAACCTATCCACGCGGGATCGGCGAGTTCGGGCGGAAGGTTCAGGGGCGGGGCGACAGGCATCTCGACGCTGGGGAAGAACACGAAGATCGCGTCACCGGCTTCGGTCACGGTGTAGCTCGCCACCGCCTTGCGGCCTTCGAGCGGGCATTCCGACATCGCTGGTACACGGACGATGGTGCCGGTGGGATCCACCACGATGCCGTGATAGCGGCAGGCGACACCCGTCTCGTGTACCTCGCCGCGCGACAGCGGCGCGCCACGATGCGGGCAGAAGTCCTCCAGGCAGGCGAGCTTGCCGGAGGGCTCGCGCCACAGCACGAGCTTTTGTCCGAGCGCTTTCACGCCATGCGGCCGGCCCGGCTGCACGTCGACGGATTTCGCCACCGCGTACCATTGGCCGAGCAAGCCCTGGTTGACGCGATCCTTGATGCGCTCCTTGATGTCGCGCGTATCGGACATGGGTTGGCTCCGTTGCATGTGGTGTCAGACCCTTTTAGCCTGCCTGCGATCCGCAGGACGGGTCTGACACCGAAGGAAAACAGTGCAGGTTGTCCGTAGACAATCACTGACAGTGCATGGTGTCAGACCCTTTTAGCCTGCCTGCGTTCCGCAGGACGGGTCTGACACCCGCGCTACTTCTTGTTCCGCTTGATCTTCGCTACCGGATGATCGGGCGGATAGCTCGGCGTCACGGGCTTGGGGTTGCCGATCATCACGCACATCAGCGCTTCCTCGATACCCTCGTTGACGAGGCCGCGATAGACGCCGGGGGGAACCGACAGCAGATCGCGCTCGCCGAGCACGGTTTCCCAGCGCTTGCCCTCGTGCTCGATCATGAAGCGGACCTTGTTGCCCTTGAGGATGAAGAACACCTCTTCGGCATCGGTATGCAGATGCAGCGGGCCTTCGCAGCCCGCCGGCAGGATCATGGTCGAGAACGTGAAGTGGCCGGCCGGCAGCGAGTCGTCGTCGACATCGACGCCCGTGCCCCCCGTGCCGACATAACGCAATTGCGCGCGACGATACTTGGGATCGAGATCGGCTTGGAACTTGAGCGCGTCCCAGTCGGGCGTGCGCGTGGCGTAGCGGACGACGCACTTGTCCATCCACTGATCGAACGTCTTTCCCTCGGGGACCTGGAGGTTCTCGGGGCGGATTTCGGGGAACTTGGCGTGCTCGGTCATGGGGGACTCCTTTATCGCTTCGCTCGAGGGAGTAGGGAGTAGGGAGTAGGCACGGCGCGTTTCTGCTCCCTATTCCCTATTCCCCACTCCCTCATCTGTGGGCCTTCGGAATGTAGTGCAGCACTCGCTCCTCGATCATCGCCACCGCGGCATAGAGTACGATACCGATCAGCGTGAGCAGGATGATTGCGTTGAAGACCATGGCGGCGTTGGCCTTACCTTCGGCGTAGGTGATGAGGTAGCCTAGCCCGGATTATGCACCAGACCTTGGAAAATCGTTGGCAGTTGTGGTGCAAGTGGCGAGATTCACGTAACAATTCGGTGTCGAGACGAAGAGTGCCGCGTATCAACGCTACGCCACAACCGCCATGACCCAAGATACCCCAGCCG
>CAMDPA010000400.1 GCA_945903565.1 Devosia equisanguinis
TGCGGGCGGGCTGCGGACATGGGCCTTCTCCATCCGATTCGGATGGAAGCCCATCAATCACACCGACTCACCTCTTGTGAATCCCCTTTCTCTCTCCGCAAGCCCCTTTCTCGAGCGATTGCCCTGCCCGATTTCGCCGCCGATCTTGACGCAAGGCTCGGCCCGGCCCACAACGGCGCGAAATTCCGTTTCACCCGCCCCATTCGATACAAACGCCACGAGGCAGGCCCATGGCCGATATGAAACTGCTGCTCAACGATCTCGTCACCGCCAACCACATCCTCGCCAACGAAAACGTGCTGGACAGCTTTGGCCACGTCTCGGTGCGCCACCCGGACAAGCCCGGCCATTTCATCATGTCGCGCGCGCGCGCGCCGCAGCAGTGCGAGATGCACGACCTGATGGAGTTCGAACTCGACGGCAAGATCGTCGGTCCCAACCCGCACCCGGGTAAGCCGTACTCGGAGCGGTTCATTCACGGCGCGCTTTACGAGGCACGCCCCGAGGTGATGTCGGTCGTCCACAATCATTCCGTCAGCGTGATCCCGTTCAGCGTCGTCAAGAGCGTCAAGCTCAAGCCGCTGATGCACATGGCCGGCCCGATCGGCGACGACATCAACGTGTGGGACTCCGCCACGAAGTTCGGCGACACCAACCTGCTCGTCACCTCGATGGAAATGGCGCGCGACATGGCCAAGACCGTCGGCAATCGCACGGTTTCGCTGCTGCGCGGGCATGGCTGCGTCGTCACCGCGCTTTCCCTTCGTGAAGTCGTGTTCACCTCGATCTATCTCGAGATCAACGCGGGCATCCAGATGAAGGCGATGTCGGTCGGCAACGAAGTGCAGTTCCTGTCCAAGGGCGAAGTCGACATCATCACCAAGGGCCGCTCCGGCTTCACGTTCGAACGCGGCTGGGAGAACTGGTGCGGTCGCGTTGGCCGTCCTTACTATCCGCAGGAGATGAACATGGGCGCCGGCTTCTCCAAGACCGACCCGAGCGGTTGAAACTGTGCCGTAGGCTGGGTCAAGCGTCGATGCGGAGCATCGCTCCGCAATGATGCACGACCCAGCATTTCCCGGCATTCCGTGTATTGCTGGGTCGCGCTGCGCTACGCTCCGCTTGACCCAGCCTACGAACGACGAACCTCACCAAACCAACCCAAGAGAGAGAACTCCAATGCGCTATATTGATGCTTTCTGCCACTACTTCCCCAAAGGTATCTGGGACAAGATTTCGAACCTCAAGGGTGCCGGCGAGGGCATCGGCAAGCGGATGGCCGGCGTGCCCGCGATCTACGACCTCGACGAGCGCAAGCGTGTCTGCGACATGTTCCGCACGAAGCACAACTACAGCCAGGTGATCTCGCTCGGCATGCCGCCGCTCGAAGCGATGGGTACGCCCAAGGAAGTCGAGGAGCTGGCCAAGATCGCAAACGACGGCCTCGCCGAGCTGTGCGCCAAGTATCCCGACTATTTCAGCGGTTGGCAGTGCTCGCTGCCGATGAACTCGCCGAACGCGGCGAAGGAACTGGAGCGCGCGGTCAAGCTCGGCACCAACGGCCTGCAGATCCACTCCAATATCAACGGCGATCCGCTCGACGACGCGAAGTACTTCCCGGTGCTCGAGACGGCGGCCAAGCTCGACTGCCCGCTGTTCCTGCATCCCTCGCGCAGCGCGGGCGATCTCTCGGACTACAAGAACGAGTCGAAGTCGAAGTATGAGATCTGGTGGACGTTCGGCTGGCCTTACGAGACGTCGGCCGCGATGGCGCGCCTCGTCTTCTCGGGCACGTTGGACAAGCTGCCAGACCTGAAGGTTCTGGCCCACCACCTCGGCGCGATGGTCCCCTATTTCGAGGGGCGCGTCGGCCCCGGCTGGGATCAGCTCGGCAAGCGCACGCACGACGAAGACTACACGACGCTGCTGAAGAACATGAAGAAGCGGCCGCTCGAGTATTTCAAGAACGACTTCTTCGTCGACACCGCCGTGTTCGGCTCGACGGCGGCGACCAAGTGCGGCTTCTCGTTCTATCCGATCGACAAGATCCTGTTCGCGTCGGACTGCCCGTTCGATCCCGAGCGCGGCCCCGGCTACATCCGCGAGACCATTGCGATCATGGAAGGCCTCGGCCTCTCCAAGGAGGACATGGAGAAGGTGTGCCACAAGAACGCTGAGAAGCTGATGAAGATCAAGCCACAAGCTTGAGTTCGTCGGGGTCGGACCAGACCGGTCTGACCCCATTTTTGACGCGAACGATATCGGTTTGCACCCGCGCAGTCGTAGGCTGGGTCAAGGCATAGCCGCGACCCAGCTTCCACGACAAACCGAGAATTGCTGGGTCGCGCGTCATCGCGGAGAGGTGCTCCACGCCGGCGCTTGACCCAGCCTACGTGGAAAGCTGGTGTCAGACCCAGAGGGTCTGACACCATACTCAATCAGCATTAAAACCCAAACAGCGCGGCTGGATTATCGACCAGCACGCGCCGCCGCACGGCATCATCGGGAATCCATTCCGCGAGATGATCGGTGAGCACGCCATCGTTAGGCATCGGCACCGGACAGATGGGATGCGGCCAATCGGTGCCCCACAGCACACGGTCTGAACGGCACGCGACAAGCGCCCGCGCGAACGGCGTCACGTCGGCATAGGGCATCTCGCGCAGCGCGGTGATGCGATAGGGCGCGGTCAGCTTGACCCAGCAACGGCCGTCGGCAACCAGATCGAGAAACGCCTTGTACTTCGCATGCGTCACGCCCATCGCGGCCGGCATGTAGCCGAGATGCCCGATCGAGATGTCGACGGGGAGCCGGCGGATCTCGCCGATCACGTCGTCCATCTGATGCACGTGCAGCAACAGCTCGATGTGCCAGCCCATCGCCTTCAGCCGTTGCGCCAGCTTGCCGAGATCAGCGAACGAGGCGAAGGGATTGCCACCGGGATCGGCAAGGTTCACACGGATGCCGCGCGCGCCCTGGTCGTGCATCGTTGCAAGCGTCTTGTCGTCGACCTCGGGACCGACGGCCACCACGGCGCGCATTCGGTCCAGATTCCGCGACACATAATCGAGCATGCAGCGGTTGTCGGTGCCGTAGACGCTGGGCTGGGTCAGCACACCGCGCGATAAGCCGAGCGCCTTGTGCAGCGCCTCGTAGGCAGCCGGCAGCGCATCGGGCGGCGTGTAACCGCGCGCCGGGTTCCAGGGATAGCTCGCCGCCGGCCCGAAGATGTGGCCGTGCGTGTCGCAAGCGCCCTCCGGCAGCGTCAAACGCGCGGGCCGCTTCGGATTGGCATCGGGCGGCGGGC
This sequence comes from Devosia equisanguinis, assembly GCA_945903565.1. Classification (GTDB taxonomy): domain Bacteria; phylum Pseudomonadota; class Alphaproteobacteria; order Rhizobiales; family Hyphomicrobiaceae; genus CAMDPA01. Next base: position 3,308 of record CAMDPA010000400.1, read on the forward strand.
AAGGTTTCATTTCGCGAACTCGCTTTTGATCCGAACTCGTCTATCATCAGGAGCGCTGATCCCCGGTCAAGCCTGGAGTGCCATATGAGCCTGCGCGTCGGACTACTCTCAGCCTCTCTTTGCGCCGCACTGTCGACCGGCGCGACCGCCCAGACGTTTCCGACACGGCCGGTCACGATGATCGTCGTGTTCGCGGCGGGCGGGCCCACCGACATCATGGCGCGGCTGGCTGGCGAGCACATGGGCAAGACGCTTGGCCAGCAGTTCGTCATCGAGAACGTCGTCGGCGCGGGCGGCACCACCGGCGGCGCGCGTGGCGCACGTGCCGCCCCGGATGGCCACACACTCACCGTCGGCAGCCTCGGCAGTCATGCGGCGGCGCCCGGCCTCTACAAGAACATGACGTTCGATCCGCGCGAGCTCGAGACCGTCGGCATGATCGCAGGCACACCCGGCTTTCTGGTCGTGCGCAAGGATTTCCCCGCCAGGAACTTCACGGAGTTCCTGGCCTACGCCAAGGCCAACCCCGGCAAGATCACCAGCGGACACGGCGGTGTCGGCTCGACGCCGCATCTGCAGTGCCTGCTGCTGTCCAGCCTGACCGGCATCAAGTTCTCGCTCGTGCCCTATCGCGGCTCGGCGCCGGCCATGAACGACCTCGTCGCCGGCCAGATCGACTCGATGTGCGATCTCGCCCCAACCGTCGTGCCGCAGGTGCAGGCCGGTACGGTGCGCTCCTTGCTCATTTCGATGCCCGAGCGCGCGGCGACGACGCCTGACGTTCCGACCTCTGCCGAAGCCGGCATTCCCGATTACCTGTTCGCCGGTTGGAATGCGATCTTCGCGCCCAAGGGCACACCGAAGCCGGTGGTCGACCAGTTGTCCAAGGCACTGCTCGCGGCGCTTGCCGATCCCGCCGTTCGCAAACGCATCGAGGACACCGGTGCGCTTCCCGCCAAGGCCGCTGATGCAACGCCGGAGGCCCTGCGCAAGTTGCTCGCCGCCGACGTCGACAAGTGGAAGAAGGTCATCTCCGAAGCAGGCGTGGAAGCGCAGTAATGCGCAACAGGCAGAATAGGCGGTGATGGACAACATGACGAAAGCACCCGTGAACAAGCCGCATCGCATCGATGTCCACCACCACTTCTTTCCGCCGGAGTATCTGGAGCGGCTGATCGTCTGGGCCAAGGCGACCGGCGTCGGCGCTGCTGTCCAGAAGGCGCAGGTCGACTGGACGATCGCACACGCGGTCGAGGAGATGGACCGCACGCACCTCGCAACCGCGGTGCTGTCGACCTCGACGCCCGGCGTCTGGTTCGGCGACGTCGCGGAAGCGCGCCGCCTCGCCCGCATCTGCAACGAGTTCGCCGCGCGCATGTCGGCCGACCACCCCGGCCGCTTCGGTTCGTTCGCCTCCGTGCCGATGCCCGATGTCGAGGGCACGCTGGTGGAGATCGCGTATGCATTCGACGTGCTGAAAGCCGACGGCATCGGCATGCCCACCAGCTTCGATGGCGCCTGGCCGGGCGACCCCAAATTCACGCCCGTGTTCGAGGAGCTGAACCGGCGCAAGGCGATCGTGTACTTTCATCCGCTCGCGCCCGATTGTTGCAGCGCCTTGATGGACTACGTCCCCGCCTCCGTGGTGGAGGTACCGCAGGACACGACGCGCGCGGTGGTAAGCCTGCTGTTCAGCGGAACGTTGTCGCGCTTCAAGGATATCCGCTTCATCTTCTCGCATGCGGGCGCGGGCGTGCCGGTGCTCGCCGGGCGGATGAGCAACGCCGTGACGCGCAGCGCCAAGATCGAGGCGCTCGTCGGCCCCGATGGCGTCGATGGCGTCGATGGCG
>CAMDPA010000401.1 GCA_945903565.1 Devosia equisanguinis
CCGCGCCTCGAACTCGGCGGCGGTCTTGGGAAAATCCCGCCACAGATCATCCGACTTATGCTGTGTCATGGCGCCAACTCCTGGTTGTCGCCGGTAGACCATGCAATTGCGCTGAATTTGAGGGACCTGAGGCAAGGGGATAGGTATGAACGCCATCTGGCTGCGATAGCTTCCGAAGGTACTTGGGAGGGAAATTGCAATGCGTATCTTCGTCTGTTTGAGCTTTGCCCTGACGGCAGGCTTCATCGCCGCCTCGCCCGTCTTGGCGCAAACGGCTCCGGCAGCCGGGGTCGATCCGGCGACCCAGGCCGCCCCCACATTCGCAGCAGAGCCGACCTTCAGCGCCCGCATTGCCCGCCGCGCCGGCGAGCTCGGTATCCGCAGCCCGGACCAGGAAGACGTTGCCGCGCTGCAAGCCTATTACGGTTCCAATCCTGAAAAGCCGTTGTGGATCGAGAACGGCGCATTCTCCGCCCGCGCCCGCGCCGTCGTCGCCGAGATCGGCCGCGCCGACGATTGGGGCCTGGCCGCGGCGGACTTCACCCTACCAAACAACGCAGCCGGCAACGGACCCGATGCCCTGGCGGAAGCCGAAGCGCGCCTCACGTTGGCGGTGCTCAAGTATGCCCGTCATGCGCGCGGCGGCCGCTTCGATCCGACCCGTCTGTCCGACGCCCTCGACCGCACGCCCAACCTGATCGAACCGGCCAAGCTGCTGCAGGAGATCGCGACCGCGCCCGAGGCCGACACCTATCTGCGCAAACTGCACCCGCAGCATCCACAGTTCGAGCGGCTGCGGCAGCTTCTTCTGGCGGTGCGCGCCGGCAAGATCGAAGCCCCACCCGCGCCGGTCGCCGAAGAGCCGGAGCAACCCGCCAAAGGCCGCAAGGGCAAGAAGGTGGCCAAGGCCAAGAAACCCGCCACGCCGCCGCCACTGACCGCCGAACGTGTGCTGGTCAACATGGAGCAGTGGCGCTGGATGCCCGGCGACCTCGGCAAGCTGCACGCCGTGGTCAACATCCCTGAGTTTACGCTGCGCGTCGTCAAGGACGACGCGGTGGTCCACACCGAGCGCGTGGTGGTCGGCACGCCTGCCAATCCAACGCCGATCTTCTCCAAGGACATGCAGACCGTGTTGTTCCAGCCTGGCTGGGGCGTGCCATCGGGCATCAAGGTCAAGGAGCTGCTGCCGCGACTGCTCGCCGGCGGCGATCCGATCACCGGGCGTGGCTTGGTCGTCCGATATCGTGGCCGCGAAGCCGACCCCAGGTCAATCGACTGGCGCGTCGTCGATATCCGTAAGGTCTCCATCGTGCAGCCGCCCGGCCCGAGCAACGCGCTGGGCATGGTCAAGTTCCTGTTCCCGAACAAGCACGACGTTTACATGCACGACACGCCGTCGAAGAGCTTGTTCAACGCCGAGATGCGCGCGTTCAGCCATGGCTGCGTACGCGTCCGTAACCCGATGCGGTTCGCCGAGGTCGTGTTCGCGGAGACGGGTGGCTGGTCGCCCTCACGGGTGGCGAGCCTCGCCCGCGGCAAGCCGGAGAACGAGGTGGCGGTGCCTGCACCCCTCAGCGTCCACATGACGTATTTCACGATGACGGTGGACGATGCCGGCAAGGCCCATACCTATCGCGACATCTACGGCCATGAGCCGCGCATTCGTGCAGCTCTCGACGGCCAGATCGACAAGGTCGCCCGCAAGAGCGAGGATCTCGGACAGTTGCGGGCCAGCATGGTCAACCGGGCTCCCCGCGTAACTCGCTCGGAGCGTTCGCAACGTCCTGAACGTCGTGCCGTGGCCGAGGCGCTGACACCACGTCAACGTCCAGCCCCTCGTTCGCGTACCGCGAGCTCCGGCGGAAGCCGCAGCGGTGGCGGCGGCTTTTTCAACGTCTTCAGCGGCTTCTGAGCAGGGTTCGGCTCAGCGTCGGACCGGCGCAAAGGCGGGGTGGTTTGCTTGACAAGCTTTCCCCGCCTCCTCTAGATGAACATGCTTAAGGGGCCGTAGCTCAGCTGGGAGAGCGCTGCAATCGCACTGCAGAGGTCAGGAGTTCGATCCTCCTCGGCTCCACCAATAAAATCAAGAACTTAGACACCCACAAAAATCCGGCCAAAAGCGAAAGGTACCACATAGGTACCAGAACTGGTGGCGCTGTGCGGTGCCGTGAGGTGCTTTTCCGTTCATACCGCCGCCTCCTACATGATCCCACCTCGCTACCATGCAGGGCGCGCGCGCCCTGCATCTCGCCGTGATTGGCGCCGACAGGCGCAGCTCATCGCAGTAGTCGGCTTTCGGAGGTCCAACAGACGGGTGCACCGGTTTGATCGAGGCGCGAACTTAGTCTCAAATTGACCCGATGCAGTCCTCAGCGGGAAGTGCGAAGCGGACGATTTGTCGTCTGCTCTTCGGGCCTTGAACGGAAATCGTACCGTTGACACGAGGTCACGATGGAACTCGGCGATCATGCCCTGGGCGAGGGCGCGGATATGGCGGGGCAAGTGAAGCGATATGAAACGGCTCACACGTCAGTCAGCAGGCACGACCTTATCCAGAAATGCGATCCATTCCTGCGGCAGCTCGTGTGCCCGGGCCCCATCGCGCAGCAGTGTGATGTAGCGGAGCGACGGCCGTCCGTCCGCGTCCTCGCCCTTGGCGATGTAGGTGACGCACGGCAGACGAATGCCACCCTTGTCCGTCGCCTCGGTCCAGAGCGGGCGGTAGCGACCGCGCCCGACGCCTTCGGTGGCCTCGAGCCAGATCAGATCCTTGCGCGTGATGCGATAGAGCACGCCCCAGACTTCGCTTTTCGCACTCGGCTCGATATTGGCCGGTGCGGCACGTCCCTTGGGCCGGCCCTCGAGATTGAAGCGCAGGCGATAGCCGGTGATGCGGCCCGCGCGCCATTCGAGCGGGCGCATCTTTCGGCGCTCGCGGAAAGCGCTGTCGTGCATGTTGGAGCCGAACGAGAAGTACCAGACCTCGTCGTTAGGGCGTCCCTCAAGTGGAATGCCGAACCACCAGTAGAAGACCTTGGTGAGATGCCACGAGCGCCCGACCAGATGCCGCGCTGCTATGCGAAACTGCAGAAACAGGTTCATGGTTTTCCATCCAACATGCTGCTAGCCTCCACGATGTCGACCGGATGGCGCGCCGCCAGTGGAGCGGCTGCGGCAGGGCTCTGTTCAAAGCCCATCATCGGTTTTGATCCGTTGCATGCTGACATCGCGCAAGGTCAGCCCCTGCCGCCACAGGCCGAGGAACCCGAATAGGAATACCGCGGCGATGTTGGCAACCATCACCAGCGTGATCATGGCCAGGGCCGTTTCCTCGCGAACACCGAACAGGCCGAGTGTGAACACGCCGCCAAGGACGAAGCCGCCAGGAATGCGCGCTAGGTGGGCGAGCACGACGATGAAGCCGAGGATCGCCACCACCACGAGATAGACGGCAGGTGCCAGATCGACATTGAATGCGAGGCCCGCCAGAGCCAAGTGGCTGGCGGCGACGAGCTTGACGGTAAGGCTCAGTGCAATGACGAGCCAGCGTCGCCACGGCTCGCCCGGCCACAGCGTCCCCTCTGCGAAGGACACCACGAGCCGCCGTGCCGGACCACGCATTCGCTCCGGCAGCCGCTCGATGAGCCGGCGAGCAAAACCAGCCTCGGACGGTGCCTGTTTCTTGTGGCGCCAAAGCAGCACGAGCACAGCCGCGATAAGCGCCGTGCTCGCAAATGACGCAACGACGAGACCAAACCGGATGCGGCCGTCAGGATCCGGAATGAGCATCCCGACCGCAATCGCGAGAACAAAACCTGCGAACACCAGACCGTCGACAAGGCGGTCGACCGCTACCGTCGCCAGCACGCCGGGGAATCTTCAGCAGCAGTTCATGCAGCCGTTTCGATAGGGGCACCAAGTGCCCCTTACCGGTTTTCGTCCGTAGTGCCGGCAGCGTCCAAGTTGCTCGCTCGAGATCGAGCTCCGACCAGCGCAGACCTGCAACCTCGTCGCGGCGCTGCGCGCTCAACAACAACGCTTCGATGATATGGCCGTAGGGGTAGCTCATGTCGCGCGCAGCCCGGACTATCTCCATTACCTCGCTGTCATCAAGAACACGATCGCGCGCAGCGCCTTTGGGTGGCGACCGCAGGCGCTCCATCGGCGACGTGTCGATGTATCCACGACCAACACACCACCCGAAGAAATGCTGAAGGTAGGCGAACCGCGTGTGACCGGTCGACGAACACGTCGCCACTACGATCTCGTCGATCGTTTTCACCACCATGGCCCGCGTGATCGCGCCAAGTGGCTGCGTCGGCCAACGCTCAGCGAACTCGCGACGCATCACCGACTGCTTCGTGTACCAATCACGGTTGTGCACGCGCGCATATTTCTCGAGATACTCTTCGAGCGTTGCACTCATAGTGCGCTTGGTTGCGGTGTCAGCCTCGACAGCAATTGTTCCGTCAGATGCAGGTAAGCGTGATTTCTTTTCGGCCGCCGGGTTGGTGCCATGGGCTGCCAGTCGCAATGCGTTGTCAGCTAGCACTCTCGCCTCGGCCAGCGTCAGTATCGGGTATCGACCCAGCGTCATCCGGACTTTCCGCCCATCAAATCGATAGAGCACAATGAAGCTCTTGGTCCCGCCGGCCGATACGCGCAGGCCGAAGCCCGGCAGCTTGGAATCGAACAGATCGCGTTGTCCACGCGTCGGTGCCTGGCAGTTCTTGACGGCCAAATCAGTCAAGCGATTGCGCTCTTGCACCATGTCTACCAAGGTCCCAGCGTTTGATATCAAGGTACCACATAGGTACCACAATGTGGTGCGCTTGGGGCAGCCGGCAGGTTTCGTCTGGTTCCAGGTTTATAATAATTAACACGGTATATCAGCTAGTTGATGGTGTAGTCTGGTGCCACCCGTTTCCGGCAGGTTTCATCGATTTTTTGTAATCGCACTGCAGAGGTCAGGAGTTCGATCCTCCTCGGCTCCACCACCCCTTCGCGATGCCGGTTCGGCAACTCAGTCGCATCGACTATCGGAGGCCGGCACTCTTGCGTGGTCTTTTTGTGAGGATCGCAGGGCTGTCCACACGTTGGACGCCGGCACGCAAAAGGCTTGCTCGCGTCGC
>CAMDPA010000402.1 GCA_945903565.1 Devosia equisanguinis
CAAGAGCGATCGCCTCGCGCTTCAGCGCGTGCTGCAGCCGGTTACCGATGAAGCCGGGCACATCGCGTTTGACGTGGACGGGCAGCTGGCCGAGTTGGCGCATGACCTCCACAGTCCGAGCGACCGACTCGGGGGCGGAATACATCGTCTCAACCACCTCGACCAGACGCACAGCATACGGCGGGTTCCAGTAGTGCGTGCCGACGACGCGCTCGCGGTGCTTGGTGTGTGCGCCGATATCGGTCACCGGAATCACGGATGTATTGGTGGCAAGGATCGTCTCAGGCCCGCAGATCACGTCGAGCCGTGCGAAGATCTCCTGCTTCAGCTCGAGCTTCTCGGGCGCGGCCTCTGTTACGAATGAGCAGGCGGCGAGCTCAGCTGTGATGTCGGGCAAAATGCGAATGCTCGACGAAAGAGCGACGGGATCCTGGCCGCGCGTCGTCGCGATCGTCGCAAGCCGTTCTGGGATCGCATCGCGGACCGGCGACGATGGCTCGACAATCAGCACGCGCCAGCCTGCTCCAGCGAATATCGCCGCGATAGCAGCGCCCATCCGCCCGCCACCGATGACACCGGCCGTCTTGATACCTGCGATGTCAGCCAGCGGTATACCCTCCGTCCACATACATGATTTGGCCCGTACAGAAATCCGACGCCGGCGAAAGCAGGTACAGCGTCATGCCCATCAGGTCCTCGACTTCGCCCAGCCGGCCGAGCGGAATACGGCCGAGTGAGCGCTTTGCCGTGGCCTGGCCGATCTCGTCATCGCCGAACATCCAGGCGGTGAGCTTGGAGCGGAACACGGTCGGCGCGATCGCGTTGACGGTGATGCCATGCTTTGCCCACTCCGTGGCGAGCACGCGGGTCAGAGCGTCGGTGGCGCCTTTCGACGTACAGTAGCCGGTATAGCCGGAGACGTTGCCGTGTCGACCGCGCACCGACGACATCAAGACGACCTTGCCTTTGATCTTGCTCTCGATCCAGTAGCTGCCGACCACTTTCGCCATGGTCCAGGGACCCTTGACGTTGGCGTCCATCACCGCCTGCCAGTCGTCCTCGGCGAGATCCTGAATGAATCCGGCCTTGTTGTAGCCGGAGCCGACGACGAGCTGGTCGACGCGGCCGTAGGTTTCCAGTGCGAGATCGAGCATGGCCCTGGCGTCTTCGAGGCTGTCCGGCCGCTTCGCGATCGTGACAACCTGCGCGCCGAGGGACTGTACCTCCTTCGCGACCTCCTCGAGCTCGGATTCGGTGCCGCTAGCCAGCGTGAGTTTCACGCCCGAGGAGGCAAGCATCAGTGCGGTGGCGCGACCGAATGCGCCGGTTGCCCCCGTGATGAGCGCGGACTTGCCTTTCACGTCGAAGAGCGAAAGCGGATTGCGCAGAGGTTCAGAAATCATGATGTGCCTACTGTCCTGTACCGAGGCGGAAGGTCTGCTGCGGGTCGACGATCGCAACCACCCGCACGACGCATCCCTCGCCCTCGTGCCAGCGCCAAGGGAAGGCCATGAACGTGCAGCGCTTCCCCGTCACCAGGTCAATTTCTCCGCCGATGTTCTCGATGCCGGGAATGCCCGCACCCATCATGATCTTGTGCGCGGGCTCCCAGTGCGGGAAGTCCTTCATCACGTCGCGTCCGGTAGCCTCGCGGTATTCATCGAACAGATGCGGATGCGAGGGCCCGGGGCCGTGGTCTACGAGTTTGGTGCCGAGCGGATGATCGAGGGCCTGCACATCGACGCCGACCATCTTCACCCCGCGCTCCACGATCCATTCAGCGGCCTCTTTGTAGAGACCGGGCGAATAGGCGTAGTAATCGTCGTTGTCGCCGAGCTTCTTGTGGCTGCCAGTGTTGATCATCAGGATGTCGCCGCGTTGGATCTTGGGTGCAGCCTTCTCAAGGTCGTCCGGTGTGATCACGCCCCACTTGCCCTTCGGGATCGAGACGGCGACGCCGGTGCCGAAGTGGCGCCACTTGTCGTAGCCGGTCAGCGACGTGCCGTTCTCGGTGACATGGAGCTGGGCGTCCATGTGCGTCGAGCGATGCATGATCGCGTCGATCTCCTGCACGTAGTAGCCGTCCTTTGCGTGGAACTTCGTCACCCGGAAATTCAGGTTCGGCGACGACGGCCATTGCGGCACGTTGTGGCCGTAGGTGTTGGTCAGGTCGTAGTAGGTGAGGCCGTTGGCGGCTTTAACTGGCATCGCTCAAGCCCCTTTCTCGATTCGATAGTTTCCACTCGCGTCGAGGATCGCCATCAGCCGGATCACGCAACCGTCGCCGCCGAGCCACTTCCAGGGATAGGCGTGAAACGTGCAGCGCTTGCCGGACACCTGCGCCAGACCACCGCCGACGTTTTCGATCGTGGGTATGCCCGCGCCGAGCAGCACCCGATGTGCGGCGTTCCACTCCGGGTGATCTTTCTTGGGATCGCGCCCCGTCTCGGCCTGATACTCTTTCGGCAGGCGCTTCATCAGCGGGCCGTTGCGCTGGCCGCCCAGCGAGGTGGCCAGCGGATGATCTATCGCCGCGGTATCGACGCCGACCATCGCCGGCTTCTTGGCGATCAGCCACTCCGCGGCTTTCTTGGACAGGCCCGGAGCGTGTCCGAAGTACTCCTGGCTGTCGGAGTATTTCTGATGCCAACCGGTATTGACGATGACGATGTCGCCTTGCTGGATGGCGGGCTTCGCCTTCTCCAGATCCTGCTCGGTTACGAGTTCCCACTTCTTCTTGGGAATGTCGAGCACAACGCCGTTTCCGAAGAACCGCTCGATGCCGAGAGAAGAGATGTCGGCGCCGCCCTGAATCAGATGGATCGGCGCATTGATGTGCGTCCCATTCTGCATAGTGGTCGTGAGCTTCTGCGCCATCACGCCATGCAATGCGTGGTTGACGATGCGCTCGATCTTGACGTCGTTATTGCCGGGCCAAACGGGCATGCCGTGGCCCCAAGGATGGCTCAGCTCCACGAACTGCAGGCCCGTCGAGGGCTCGGTGGCACATAGCTCTGCAGGCGCTTCCATCGCGAGAATTCCTCCCCGTAAACGTTTGGCTAATTTGCTAATAGCTGGACAAAACCTACTTGAACAGTGCCTGTCCAATAACGAGTTCGATGGCCCCGATAAGGTCTAGAAATACCCGTACGCGTGCCTCCCCCGATGGTTTTTCGATCCCGGCGCTTGGTACCCTCAACGTCGGGGCGGCCCACGAGCCAACCCCTCGTTCTCGTGCGTCAGGACCGCGACACTAGCGGCGGGTCGATTTGACGGAAGTGACCTTCACCGTCTCGCCCAAGGTGAGCGACTTCAGATGTGCGATCACAATGTTGACGAGCTGATTGTCCAGCGCTGCACGGCGATGACATCTTGTTCGCCGCTGCGCACCATGCATACGATCGAACTCAAGATTGAGCCCTGTCAGAGCCGACCATCGATGTGCAGCGAGGAGACACCACATGAGCCGCGAGGACTACCGGCCATTTGTTCCAGCACCCGGCCAGACCCGTCTTGGTGGCCCGACGCCGCGCACGCACGCGCAAGCGCGGCTGCAGAGTCCGGGGGCAATTGCGCTGTTCTCGGCATGGGAAGAGTTGGCCAAGGCGCCGTTCACGGGGATCACGACGGACGGCGTGGTGAAACCGGGACTGTTCGCACGCGAGGACGCCGGCGCGCCCACGGCCGCAATGATGGCAGCCGCGACGGGGTTGCTGGCGCTGCTCGGCCCTGAGCAGCGCGCGGCGATGTGCTTTCCCGTCGACACACGCGTCTGGCAGCAGTGGCAGAATACCGAGATCATGGTCGAACGGCATGGTTTGCGATTGGACGAGGCGACCGAGTCCGTTCAAAACGTAGTGCTGAACGTTCTGCGGGCAAGCCTCAGCCCAAAGGGTTTTGAAGACTCGCGCGCCGTCATGCGCCTCAACCAGTTTCTCGGCGATCTCGTCGGTGGGCCACAGGTGCTGGGAGAGTGGGCCTACACGTTCTGCCTCTTCGGCACGCCGTCGCTCGGCGATCCCTGGGGTTGGCAGCTTTTCGGTCACCATCTCTGCCTGAGCTGTCTGGTCATTGGTGGCCAGATGGTGCTGTCGCCGACGTTCATGGGGGCGGAGCCGACCTATGCCGATCACGGCCCCTTCGCGGGCATCTCACTGTTCGAGGACGAGGAGCGCTGCGGGCTCGCCCTGATGCGCTCGCTGTCGCCCGAGCAGCAGCGCCTCGCCCTCGTGTCGCGATCGATGAACGGTGCCGATCATCCTCCCGGACGCTGGCACTTCGCTGATCACCTGCACATGGGCGGCGCCCACCAGGACAACCGCATCGTGCCCTACGAGGGCCTGATCGCAAGTCGCCTTTCTGCTCACCAAAAGCGAGATCTGCTCGATCTCGTTTCCGCCTACGTCGCGCCGCTTCCCGCAGGGCCGCATGCAGCCCGTATGGCAGAGGTCGAGCGCCATCTCGACGATACGCACTTCTGCTGGATTGGCGAGCAAGGCGATAAAAGCACGTTCTACTACCGTATCCAGAGCCCGGTGATCTTCATCGAGTTCGATCACCATTCGGGCGTGTTCCTGACCAACAAAGAACCCGCCAAGTTCCATGTCCACACGATCGTGCGAACGCCGAACGGGAACGACTATGGCGTAGACGTCCTCCGCCGCCACTACGCCGAGGCCGATCACCATCGGAGCTGATCGAGTGATCGATCAATCGAACAGTCGCCCATGACCCTTGATTGAGCCGCTCTCTCCCACCAGGCGCATAGCCGCCCACAAGCCTGCGGGCATGCTGGAGACGACGGGAATTCCCAATCGATCTTCCAGGCCCTTGGTCAGGTGTAAGGTATTGAGGCCGCCGCATGAGATCAGCAGTGCATCGGCATTGGGAGCCATCTCGTAGACTCGTGCGCTGAGCTCGACGATATCGGTTTCGGATTTTGAATGCGGGTCGGCAAAACCATGAAGTCCGAAGCCTTCCAAAACGTCGATCGCTGATGCCAAAGCACTGGTTTTGATGTTATCTCCGGATTCTCCAAATTGGGTTTGCTCGATGCTGGAGATGCTTATAGCGTGTGCCTGTCAACGCCGGAGTGATTGTGCAGCGGCTTTCCGGAGAGAAAGTGCAGCAC
>CAMDPA010000403.1 GCA_945903565.1 Devosia equisanguinis
TCTTCGACGGGGTGGCAAGCTGCGGGCGGGCTGCGGACATGGGCCTTCTCCATCCGATTCGGATGGAAGCCCATCAATCACACCGACTCACCTCTTGTGAATCCCCTTTCTCTCTCCGCAAGCCCCTTTCTCGAGCGATTGCCCTGCAAGCCACGCCCGCACCGCTTGACAAGGGACATCAGAACCTACGAATTTGCTGCTCTTCCACGAGCGCTCGACCGTAGGGCGCAATAGGCACTCGCCGTATTGCGCCGAGCAACAAGCGGTACGTAGGAGGCTGGGAAATCGCCCAGCCCTGGCAGCAATACGCGAAGACGCTCTTGCGCCCTACGAGGTGCGGTCGGCGTACGAGATGAATTCCATCAATGATCCGTCGGGGTCGCGGAAGTAGATGCTGGTGCCGGTGTCGCGGGCGCCGCGGCGTTCGATGGGGCCGAGCTCGATGGCGATGCCGAGGTGCTGCAGGTGCTCGACCGCGCCGGTGATCGGGCCGTGCCACTCGAAGCACAGGTCACTGTTGCCGGGCATCACGGGGATCTGGGCGCGCGGCGTGCCCCAGTGCTCGGGGCCATGGCAATTGAGCTGCACGGCGCCGAACCTATAGGCAAAGCCCTTGCCGACGGCGATGATCTCAGCGCCGAACACGTCGCGATAAAACGCATTCGAACGCTGCCAGTCGGCGACGTGGATCACGCAGTGGTCGAAGGAGATGGGGAGGGGCATGGTGAGTGCCTTGTCTTGAAACAAGGGAGTTGGGAGTAGGGAGTTGGGAATAGGGAACAAGGAGTGGGAAAAGCGAACTTGCTACTTCCTATTCCCAACTCCCTACTCCCTTCTTCACACTAGGCAAACCAGCACTTTCACGATCGGCTTCTTGCCCCAGGCTTGGTCGACGGCAGCGCGCACGGAGCGGCGGATCGCGTCGCGCACGTGATCCTCGTCCTTGCGGCGCTTGGGGGCCATGCTGTCGAGCGTGGCGTCGACGGTCTTGATGACAAGATCTTCCATGGGACGGCCGTCCATCGTCTCGATGGGTACACCGTCGAGGGCAACGTCGGGATCGGCGACGACCTCGCCGCGTTCGTCGATCGCAACCGCGACCATCACGATGCCAGCGACCGCCAAGCGGCGGCGCTCGCGCACCGGGCCCTCTCCCGACGGGATGATCAGCTTGCCGTCGCGATACTTACGGCCGATTGGAATGGTGTCGATGTGTTTGGCCGCACCGGGCAACAGCTTCAGCATCTGCCCGTCGTAGGCGACCTGTGTCGCGGGCACGCCCATTTCGCGCGCCAGCTTGGCGTTTTCGTTGAGATGCCGGGGTTCGCCGTGCATCGGCACAACCAGCTTCGGCTTGAGCCAGGTGTACATCTGCTTCAGCTCATCGCGCCGGGGGTGGCCGGTGACGTGGACCAGCGCGTCGGAGTCCGTGACGATCTCGCAGCCGAGCTTTACGAGATTGTTCTGGATGTTGCCGATCGACACCTCGTTGCCCGGGATGGGACGGGAGGAGAAGATGACGAGATCACCCTTGCCGAGTGTGATCGCGGGATGGTCGTCCTCCGCGATGCGGGCCATGGCGGCGCGCGACTCGCCCTGGCTGCCGGTCGCCAGCAGCAGGACCTTTTCGGCCTCGATATAGCCGAACTGCTGGTGATCGAGCGCGCTCAGATCCTCCGGCAGATAACCGGTATCTTTGGCGACGCGGATCACACGGTGCATCGCGCGGCCGGAGATCACGAGCTGGCGCCCGGAGGCGACCGCGGCATCGGCGACCGCACGAATGCGCGCGACGTTTGATGCGAACGTCGTAACGGCCACGCGCCGCTTCGCGCCCTTGATGATCTTGGTGATGGAAGCGGCGACTTCGACCTCCGACGGCGAGCGGCCCTGGCGCATCGCGTTGGTGGAATCGCAGATCACGACATCGATGCCTTCCGCGCCGAGCTCCTGCAGACGCTTGTCGTCCGAGCCCTGGCCGATCAGCGGCGTGGCGTCGAGCTTCCAGTCGCCGGTGTGGAACACGGTGCCGTGCGGCGTGCGGAACACCACCGCCGACGGTTCCGGGATCGAGTGCGCGAGCGTCACCAGCTCGAGATCGAACGGCCCGATGTTGAAGCGGCCACCGAGCTTGACGATGTTGATCGGCAGCTTCACGCGGCCGCCATTCTCCGCGACCTTGGCGTTGAGCATGCCCGCCGTGAACGGCGTCGCGTAGATCGGGCACTTGAGCTTGGGCCACAGGTCGAGCACCGCGCCGATGTGGTCCTCGTGCGCGTGGGTGAGCAGCAGGCCCGCCAGGTTCTCGCGCTCGCCCTCGATGAAGCGCAGATCCGGCAGCACGATATCGACGCCGGGCTCGTTGGCGTTCGGGAACGTGAGGCCGAGATCGACCATCAGCCATTTGCGGGCGGTGGAGGGACCCAGACCGTACAGGTAGGAGTTCATCCCGATTTCGCCGAGCCCGCCGAGGGCGACGAACACGAGTTCGCTCTCGCCGCCGCTTCCGCGTGCTGTCTTGCCTTTGTGTTCGGCCATTCCCTCGTTCATCCGATCTTGAATTTGCCGTGCGATCGGCGGCTGCGGGTTCCCCCGTCAGCCCATCGAATCGCTGGCGCCGAGGCTCACGTCACCTGTCGTGAAGCTCTCTACATCCCCATTGTGATGCTGTACGAGCAATGCGCCGTCGGTAGCAAGCCCCGCGAATAGCCCCGATACGAGGCTTTTCCCCGCATGGATCGTTATCGGCTCGCCGATTGGACCGGCGCGCTCGAGCCATGCCGCGCGGATTGCCTCGAAATCGCGGCCGGCATGCCATGTTGCGAGCCATTGGCGGAGCTGCGCGTCGAGTGCGGCCAGGATGTCGCGGGCTGATGGGGCTTCAGGCGCGATGTCGTTGAGGCGCGCGACCGCACGGTCCGCCAGGGCTGGAGCCGCGGCGATGTTGATGCCGATGCCGATCGCGGCGACGATCGTGCCGGCGAAGCTGGTGCTTTCGACCAGGATGCCGCCGAGTTTGGACGTGTCGAGCAGGATGTCGTTGGGCCATTTCAGTCGGAGACGACGGGGCGCTGAGGTCTCGATTGGGGCATAAACGGTCAGCGCGTCATGCACGGCGACGCCGGTCAACAGTGAGAGCTGGTGCAAGGCGGAGGGCTGGCATTCCGGTGCGAACAGCAGCGTCGCCATCAGGTTGCCGTCGCCCGACTGCCAGCGCCGGCCGGAGCGGCCACGGCCCGCGGTTTGGCGGTGTGCCATGATCCATAACGGCCCGCGCTCGCCCGATGACGCGCGCCGCAAGGCCTCGGCGTTGGTGCTGTCCACCTTATCGAGCTCGACGAGGTGAAATGCCACATTCGACATCGTTCAACACCGTAGGCTGGGTCAAGGCGTAGCCGCGACCCAGTAATTTCCGGCGCCGCGTGGATTGCTGGGTCGCCCCCGGATCGCTCTGCGCGCGACCGGGGTTGACCCAGCCTACGAGAGAAATACTCAGAAGCGGAACGAGCTGGCCGCCGTGCCTGCCGCGCTGACGAGCGGCGAGGGCATCACGACGAACAACAGCACGAACAGCGCCGACAAGGCCATGACGATGCCGACCTTCACCCGCACGGGCAGGAACTTCTCCGCGGGTTCGTCGAAGAACATGATCTTGACGATGCGCAGATAGTAGTAGGCGCCGACCACGCTCGCCAGCACGCCGATCACCGCGAGGACGTAGTAGCCCGATTTGATCGCCGGCATGAACGC
Organism: Devosia equisanguinis; assembly: GCA_945903565.1. GTDB lineage: Bacteria > Pseudomonadota > Alphaproteobacteria > Rhizobiales > Hyphomicrobiaceae > CAMDPA01. The sequence goes on from CAMDPA010000403.1 coordinate 3,751, forward strand.
GTAGAACTTGCCCCAGAACCCGGCCAGCGGCGGAATGCCGGCGAGCGAGAACATCAGCGTCGCCAGCACCGCGGCCATCGGCAGGTTGTGCTGGGCGAGGCCGGCGAGCTGATCGATCTCCTCGACCGGGCCGCTTTGACGCCGCATCGCGATCACGCACGCGAACGCGCCAAGCGTCATGACGATATAGATCGCCATATAGATCAGCACGCCCTCCACGCCCTCCTTCGAGTTGGTGACCAGCGGCACCAGCGCGAAGCCGACGTTGGCAATCGACGAGTAGGCGAGCAGGCGCTTGATGTTGGACTGGCCGATGGCCGCGAACGCGCCGAGCAACATCGAGGCAATCGAGAGAAACACCACGATCTGCTGCCAGTTCGAGGCGATGCCGGTGAACGCCGTCTCCACCACGCGCACGAGCAGCGCCATCGCCGCCACCTTGGGTGCGGCCGAGAAGAACGCCGCGACCGGCGTCGGCGCGCCCTGATAGACGTCCGGCGTCCACATGTGGAACGGCACGGCCGAGATCTTGAAGGCGATGCCGACCATCAGGAATACGAGGCCGAACACGATGCCGGGATTGCTCAACGCGGGGGTGCCGACCGCGATGCGCGCGATCTCGTCGAACCGTGTGGTGCCGGTGAAGCCGTACAGCAGCGACGCGCCGTACAGCAGCATGCCCGACGACAGCGCGCCCAGCACGAAGTACTTGAGGCCCGCCTCGCTCGAGCGCACGTCGTCGCGCCGGAACGCGGCGACCACGTAGAGCGCGAGGCTCTGCAACTCGAGGCCGAGGTAGAGTGCGATGAGATCGCCCGCCGAGATCATCATCATCATGCCCGCGGTGGCGAGCAGGATCAGCACCGGGTATTCGAACTTGAGGATCTTGTTGTCGCGGAAGTCGTCGAACGACAGCAGGATGGCGACAGCCGAAGCGCCGAGCGCCAGCAGCTTCATGAAGCGCCCGAACGCATCGTCGATGAACGCGCCCGCGAACATCGTGGTGCCCTTGACCGGTTGCTGCAAGATGAACCAGCCCGCGATAGCCAGCACGAGGATGGCGAGCCAGCCCGTGATCTCGGCCTCGCGGTCGTTCTCGGGCCGGAACACGCCCCACAACGTGAGCACCAGCGCGCCGACGGCAACCGTCAGCTCGGGCCACAAGGGCGCGTAGGTCGAAAGCATTTGCATCGTCGTGGTGCCCGTTGGTCAGTTCCGTCGTGTTCTCATGATGCCTGTAGCTGTTCGCTCCGCGAGCAGGGGCCAGCCCCTGCACCCCGCTGGGAGGAGACCTCCCAGACCCACCCTTTTTTATGCCCAAAAAGGAGGGGGTTTGGGGGA
>CAMDPA010000404.1 GCA_945903565.1 Devosia equisanguinis
TGTAGGGAGCAGATCCGCGTTCGGGTGTCGCGTTCGGGTGTCAGACCCGGAGGGTCTGACACCAGCTCACCCAATCCGGTCGCCCGGCATCATCGAGGTCACGCCGCCATCGACGAACACGGCCGAGCCGTTGATGAAGCTGGCATCGTCGGAGGCGAGGAAACAGATCACCTTCGCCATGTCCGCGGGCACACCTGGGCGGTTGCCGCACAAATTGGGCGTGGGACGCGAGGGGTCGAACTCGTCCTTGCCGACCGGCGAGCCGATCTTGTTGGGCACCGCCAGCACGCAGCGGATGTTGTACGGCGAAAGCTGGATCGCCATCGACTTCGTGAGATTGGCGACGCCGCCCTTGGCCGTGGTGTAAGCGAGCGCGGTGGTGCGGCCATAAAAGCCCGACGTCGAGCCGAGATTGATGATCACCCCGCCTGACTTCTGCTTGATCATCTGCCGGGCCGCGGCGCGCCCCATGATGAACGGCGAGGTCAGCGTCACCGCCATCACGCGGTTCCACTCTTCCAGCGTGATGTCCATGATCTTCTTGTTGTCGGAGATCGCAACGTTGTTGACGAGCACATCGACCCGGCCGAGCTTCGCGGCCACCGCCTCGGCGAGCGTCTCGCACTGCGCCTCGATCGAAACGTCGGCGACGAACGCTTCGGCCACGCCCCCATCCGCACGAATGGACGCAGCGACGGCCTCGCCACGCGCCTTGTCGAGATCGACGATGGCAACCTTGGCGCCTTCCTTGGCGAACAGCCGCGCCGTGTCCTCGCCGATGTTGCGGCCCGCGCCTGTGATGATCGCGACCTTGTCCTTGAGCTTCATGGGGTACTCCCGATTTTCTTGTGAATGCCGGCGCGGCACGTGCCGCAGCTGAGCAAGGCATAGCCTATGCGAAGCCGATCCAAAAGCACCCCAAGTAAGGTTGGCGCGTAACCCGACATTGGCTAGCACCGCCCCGTGGCGTCCCCCTGGCTGCGTCACTCTGGACACCGTGCGACCCAGTCACGGGAGTTTGCTCAGATTGTCGTTTGCCGTAAGCCATTACAGATTGGCTTCCACTCGATGTCGTTGGCAAATTGAGTCTGCAGGACCTCGCAGGCGGACGAGGGTCTTCTCACTGATGATCGTGGCATTCACGCTTCCTGCCATGGGGCACGTCAAACCCATGATGCCCCTGCTGAGCGGGCTCGTAGGACGCGGGCAGAAGGTTGTCTGCTTCGGTCACACCACGTTCGAACACACCATTCGATCGACCGGGGCGGATTTTTCTCCGTACCCGGACATTGACTACGACTTCGACGCGCCGGACTTCAACCTCGTCAAAATGGCGGCGGATCTCATGCACGCCTCCCAGACGATCCACTCAAGGCTGCTGCCCGAAATCGCGGCCTTGGCTCCGCGATTAATCCTCCAGGATTTCATGGCGCTCTGGGCCAGCCGGATCGGCACCGCACTCGCCATTCCCAGAATTCACACGATCCCGACGCTGGTCTTCAACGCCGCCACGCAACGGCAGATGCGGAAGGAAGACGGCGTGGTCAAGCTCGCCGGGGACGTTCTCCGCGCCACGCCGGCTCTCATTCGGGAGAAGATAAGTTCGCGATTCGCGGTCTCCGTCCGGGAGGCGTTTGGCGTGGAGCGATCCTGGCGAAATCTGGCGCCGCCACTTTGCGAATTGGTGTTCTGCATCGAGGCGCTGCAGGTCGGCGATCCGCGCGGCGACGTTCCCCGCCATTACATCGGCCCTACCTTCGCCGAGCGTCGCGCCACGCGGCCGCTCGCCTCGAAGGGCTACGCCCTGATCACCTTCGGCACGCTGTCGAACAACGAAACCGGACGCTTCGAAGCCGCCATCAGGGGGGCGTTCCTTACCGGGTATTCGGTCGTTGCCCAATGCGGCGCAAAGGTGGACCGGCGGCATCTGGAGCGCGTCGCCACATCGCTCGAAACGGCGCATCCCGGGCAAACGGCAACGATACTCGACAGCGTCCCGGACCTAGAGCACTTGATTGAAGGCGCCGGCGTCGTGATCCATCACGCCGGAATGGCGACGACATGGGAAACGGTGCGGCACTGCAAGCCCGCACTTTTCATCCCGACGATCGCCGATCAAAAAGTGCTCGCCAGTCAACTCGAACGCGACGGGTTCGGCGTACGCCTGCCGCCCGGCCGCGCGTGCGATCCGGGTGCGATAGCGCTCGCTCTCGAGTCGGTTCGTACCCGTGACTATCCGTGGGCGAAGATCCAACAGTTACTGGCACAGGCCGGCGGTGCCCCGGCGGGCGTGAAGATCATCCTCGATGCCTTGGAGGCGTCGCGGTGACGATCTACCTCGGCTTTTCCTGCTCACAGCATGATCCCTCGATTGCCGTGGTCGGCGAGGACGGCGACGTGGTCTTCGCTGAGGCCAACGAGCGCGCCTTGAAGTACAAGCGTGGCTGGCACGCGCCGCCCGACGCCATCGGCCTGATCGAGCCCATCCTCGACAGGTACGTGAATGGCGAACAGGTGTCCGCGAACCTGACGTGGTCGAAAACCGCTCTGCGTTCGTCCAGCTATCTCGCGCACGTGAGCCGATACACGCTTGGCGCGCTCGAACTCATGCGCCCCTCCAATGAGGAAGCGCGGCTCTGGCGGGAATGGATTTTCCGTCACGCCCTTTATCGCGCGCCGACATCCGCATCCAACCTGCTGCTGAACTTGGACATGCGTCTGCGAGAGCGGAATGGCTTTCGCTACCGGCTTCGGAAGCAGGCCTGGAATCATCACCTCTGCCACGCCGCGACCGCCTGCTACGCGAGCCCTTACGTTGAAGCGCTCTGTGTCGTGATGGACGGCATGGGCGAGGGCTCCAGCACGTCCGTCTTTTCCTTCCGTAACGGAAAGCTCGAGCGCCTCGATTCCCGAGGGATCGCCAATCTCGCAAGCCTGGGCATTTTCTACAGCCAGATCTGCTTTGCGGCTGGCTTCGACCCGATTGCGGGCGAGGAATGGAAACTGATGGGATTGGCCGCCTACGGCAAGCTGGACGAGGAGCTGTAACGCCTCTTGCGGCCGGCATTGAAGGTGTCCGGCAACCATTTTTCGCTTTCGCGATCTTATGCAGCCACGCTCGACGGGCTCTTGCCGCGTCGGAAAAGGCGGCCTCAAGAAAACGCGGATCTCGCTTATACCGCGCAGAAGGTTTTCGAGGATGTGCTCGTCGAATTTCTCACGTCAGCCCACAAGCGTTGGGGCGGAGAAAACTTGATCTTCACGGGGGGCTGCGCGCTCAATTCAAGTGCCAACGGGAAGATCCTTTCGTCGACGCCGTTCCGGAGCCTTCATGTGCCCATGGCTCCCGGCGATAACGGGAATTCGATTGGCGCAGCGCTTCTGGCATGGCAGGCCGCGCACCCGGAGAAACAGGTGCCCAGGTACGGCTCGCCTTATCTGGGCTCCGAGCTGCCGCAGGAAGCACTCGTGCGGCTTCGAACGTATGGTGTCGATCCATGCTTTAGTGCCGAGAACCCGGATCATCTTGCGGACTTCGTGGCGGGAGAGCTTGCTGCCGGCGCCATCGTCGGGTGGATGCAGGGGCGAGCCGAGTTCGGGCACCGCGCGCTCGGCAATCGTTCGATCCTGGCGGACCCGCGCCCCCCTGGAATCCGAGACCGGCTGAACGCGTCCGTGAAATTTAGCGAAGAGTTCCGGCCGTTCGCCCCGAGCATTCTTCACGAATTCGGCCCGGAGTATTTCGAAGACTACACCGCGTCGCCTTACATGGAAAAAACCTTGAAGTGGCGGCCAGGGCTCGCGCCGGCTGGCGTGCGTCACGCGGACGATACCGGGCGTCTCCAAAGCGTGACGCATGAAGGCAATCCACTCTTCCACAAGTTAATCTCCGCATTCCACCGCAAAACCGGGTTGCCCATTCTCTTGAACACCAGCTTCAACGTCATGGGCCGGCCGATGGTTCACGACATCGAAGACGCGCTCGGCGTGTTCTTCACCTCGGATCTCGACCTGCTGGTTTTGGGCAATACCGCGTTTCGCAAACGCTCTCGCGCGCCGGGTTGAATCAGCGTGGGGTCGGCCAGCACTTTCCGACTTAGGGCCATCGCATAGGATGTGGGCGTAGGTCGGTGTTGAGCGCCCGTTGCGCGAAGCCCGACATTTCCGAGCAATACGTCGGTCTTCGATCGGGAGCAGTGCCGGCTACGTCACCAGCGGCCCAAAGGAGCGGCATAGCCACGACGACAGCACCTCCCCAATGAACGGACCGTCGCGGCGGCGGAGACCAAAAACGGATTGGGCCAAGTGCACACGTTGACCGCGTGCCCCCGCCCCCTCGACGGGGGCGGATAGAACGTCACGGGTTTTTGTCCGCCATCGAATACCGTGATGCCGAAGGGACTGGCGGACAAAAACCAGATGACGTTCTTGGTGGGGGTGATCTTTCGGCCGCGACGCCCTCACCCCCACCCGATGCGGCGAACGATTTTTCGCAAAGGGCGAAAAATCGTGCCGCATCGACCTCCCCCTTCCAGGGTGAGGGGGCGCGCGATTGCCATGTTTCTGTTGGGTCAAAAGCGTGGATCGTTCCGCCGCATCGGGCAGGGTCGTCTTGCCCAGATCCGGACATGGCCGCGATACAACATATAGTGGGGGTAACCACCACGTTCCGCCTCGTCCAGGTTATCGAAGCGCACAAGGACGGGTGGTCGGGGCGGTTCTTCGCCGGGGGCTGGGCCCGAGCGCGAAGGCGCTCAAATCAAGTAAGCCCCGCTCGCGCCCCCGGCCCGATTTGATCGACGGGAACGCAACCAACAGTGTACGTTGAATTAGCGCAGCGGAGCGTCGGCACTTGCGCCGCAACGACCAGCAGGAGCGCTCGTCCACCCAACATCGCAGCCACGACGAAGGCGGCGGGCTAAAGATCATACTAAAGATCATACCTAGAGCATTTTCCACCTGATCTGGGTCGCTACCCGTATCCGGCGTGGCGAAAGTAGTTCGCGCACTCGTCGGGTGCAAACGTCTTGATGAGGCGGCCGATCAGCTTCATCAGCGCCTTCACGGTGCGGGCCGCGCCCTTGCGCAGC
>CAMDPA010000405.1 GCA_945903565.1 Devosia equisanguinis
ATGCCAACGAAAGCTTCGCTATGATCACCCATGACTCACCCTCCTTGTGTGAGGCTCTGCCCGGCCAATCCGGGTAACCCTCGACCCCACATCGGGGGTGAGTCGCCTCGTTCGTGGAAGGGACATACAGTCTGGGTCAAGCATTTCGCACGACCCAGCATTTGCGGGCACCACCTGGAACGCTGGGTCGCGCTGCGCTTGACCCATCCTACGAATACCGCCGCGCCCCGCTTGGCGTCAGCACCCAGTCGAGCCGCTCGTCGTGGGCCTCGACCGGCACTTCCGCGATCTCCTGCTCGTCGAACGCAAGCCCGATCGCCACGACCGGCTTCATCGCCCGCAGCTGCGCGATCGTGCGATCGTAGTACCCGCCGCCATACCCGAGCCGCGCCCCGCTCGCATCGAACGCCAGCAGCGGCACCAGCAACACGTCCGGTTCGACCAATGCCGCGTCATCGGCCGGCTCACGGATGCCCCACTTGCGCGGCACCAGCACATCGCCAGGTGCCCACGCCCGGAAGATCAAGGGATTGCCGAGCGGCTGTATCACCGGTAGGCACAAGCGATAGCCAGCCGACCCAAGCCGCGTCAGCAGCGGGAACGCGTCGATCTCCGAGCCCATCGCGGCGTAGCCGGATACCACCACCCCGGGCGCAGCACCGGCAAACCCAAGCCCGACCTGTGCAATTCGCGCCGCCGCGTCGGCGCGCACGTCAGCCGCCAAGCCATTGCGCAACGCAACGCAACCGGTGCGCAGCGCGCGTTTCTCGCTGTCGATAATCTTAGGTGAGGTTGCCACGGGGGCGGTCCACAAAGGTCCAGCTCTGGGCCGCCTAGCCCATGCCCGTAAGAATATGGAGCTTAAATCGTTGCTCCATAAGAATAAAGTGCCGCGGAAGCCGTTGGAACGTAGATCCCGCCAGAGTCCCTTCAGAGAAGGTGGGCGCCATATGCTCCAGACCACGGTCCAAAACAGGGACAGCTCCCTAGCAGATCTTATAGGCCCTGGGGATAAAGTGTTCCTGACGCGCCCCGCAGCATCGTGCAATGTACGCACTACCGGTGAAGAATCCAATACCTTTCGCTAGGCGAGGTGCAACAGTTGTGGACAGCGCGCCGCCGGCCTTGATTGCGAGCGGCCTAATTGAATTCGCCCGCCGATCGTGCACACTCGCTTAATAATCGTTGGCCGCTACGACGGCCCACGGCACGGGAGGCGGACATGAAGCGGTACGTTCGGCAATCCATCTTCGGTGTCACAGCGCTATTCGCCACTCTGGCAACCCCCGCCTTCGCGCAAGACCCCGCTCAATTCTACGCCGGCCGCACGATCACATTCGCTGTCGGCTACGGCGCCGGTGCGTCCTACGACTCCGGCGCGCGCCTCATCGCCCGCCACCTCGGCAAATACGTGCCCGGCAAACCGAATGTCGTCGTTCAGAACATGCCCGGCGCCGGCAGCATGACCGCCGCTAACCACCTTTACAACGCTGCCGCGAAGGACGGTACGGCACTCGCCATGTTCGGCCGAGGCCTCTATCTCGAAGCACTTTTCGGCAACCCGCTCGCCAAGTTCGACCCTGTCAAATTCAACTGGATCGGTAGCCACGGCCGCGAGGCCAGCGTTCTCGTATCAGGCATCAACACGCCATTTAAAACCGTGGCCGACATCCAGAAATCGGAGATGATCGTCGGCGCTTCGGCGCCCGGTGCCGACACTCATTCGTTCGCGCTCGTACTGCGCTCGCTGGTCGACGCAAGAATCAAGATCGTGAGCGGCTTCCCGGGTCAGGCCGACGCATTCCTCGCGCTCGATCGCGGCGAGGTGCACGGCAACGCCGGCGCAACGATCGGCACACTGATGGCGTTGCGTCCCGACTGGCTGAAGGAGAAGGGCAAGGCCAACTTCATCGTCCAACTCGCCACCGAGAAGCACCCAGCGTACTTCCAGGGTGTGCCCGTCATCATGGAATTCGCCAAGAACGACGTCGACCGCCGCGCCCTGGAGTTGATCTTCGCGCGCCAGAAATTCGCCTACGCGTTCGCAGCCCCGCCGGGAGTTCCGGCGGACCGCGTCAAGGCTCTGCGCGACGCTTTCGCTGCCGCCGTTAAGGACACGGAGTTCCTCGCCGATGCCGACAAAATGAACGCCGATATCGGCCCGGTCGGCGGTGAGGAGATCGCAACGATCATCCAGCAGGGCTACGATATGCCCAAGGCCGTGCTCGAGCGCGCGAAGGCCGCACTGACAGCAGCCAAGGAATAGCGGATTGTGGCGAGCATCGGCGGATGGCCGCCGCATTGCCCGGCACCCCAAATACTGTAGGCTGCGCCCGCTTTCGGTGGGATGCACCTGCCGCAACGAAACACTCGGGATCTCGTGGAGCAGATGATGCGCGCACTATCGATGATGAAACTAGTTCCGGCGGCCGCGATTGTTGCCGGCGTGCTCGCCGCCACCCCGGTCGTCGCTCAAACCACCTGGCCCACGTCGACCGTGAAGATCATCGTGCCCTATCCGCCGGGCGCCGCGGCCGACGGGCTGCCGCGCATCCTACTCGACGAGCTGTCGCAAGCCTGGAAGCAGCCGGTCATCATCGAGAACAAGGCTGGCGCGGGTGGCAACGTCGGGGCGGAGTTCGTCGCTCGCGCGGCGCCGGATGGCTACACGCTGTTGCACGCGCCGACGCCGGTATTCGCCATCAATCAGTACATCTTTAAGAAGCTGTCATTCGATCCCGCGACATTCAAGCCGATCACGGTTGTTGCTGAATCGCCGAGCGTGTTGGCGGTCAGCCTCAAGCTTGCCGCCCCGACCGTGAAGGATCTGATCGCCAAGGCGAAGGGCGCACCGGGGCAGGTCAACTATGCCTCGCAGGGCAACGGTTCTACGTCCCACGTCACCGGCGCATTGTTCGCGCATCAGACCGGCACCAACCTCGCCCACGTTCCCTATCGCGGTTCCGCGCCGGCCATGAACGATCTCGTCGGCGGCCACGTCGGCATGCTGTTCGACAACCTGTTCTCCTCCCTGACGCAGCATCAGGCCGGAACCATCAAGATCATAGCCGCTTGCACGCCCCAGCGCCTGCCGGCCATTCCGGACGTGCCGACGATGGCGGAAGCCGGCGTCCCGGATTTCGTGTCGATCGCCTATTTCGGCTTTGTCGCCCCAGCCGGCACGCCCGACGCGATCGTCGACAAGATCCACACGACCATCGCCGCCGCGCTCAAGAAGCCGGACATCCGCGCCAAGATCGAGAAGCTCGGTTCAACCGTGGTCGGCAACACGCCGGCACAGATGGCCACGCTGCTCGACGCCGAACGCAAGAAGTGGAGCACCGCGATCCGCAACGCCAACATTCCGCAAGTCGAGTAAGGGCGCCGGAGAAATGGTGTCAGACCCTCCGGGTCTGATACCGTAGAGCGAAAGGTTTGACCTTTGGGTCAACCCTCGCTCGGAGGTATCCGCGCGCAGGGTTGGCGTGGCGGCTGCGCGCAAACAAAAGAATCATACCGGCGCGCGACACCGGAATCACAAGTCAAGCATTTCGCACGCCGGGATGACACCATGTGCGACCTCCATTGGAGTTCGCTGGCTTGCGCGAGTAGTGCTCGGTGTCGGACCCTCAGGGTCTGACACCCAAGTAAGAAAACCTCATGTCCACCTCCGCCTACGTCACCCCGATCCTGCTGCTCGTCGCTTCCAACGTCTTCATGACGTTGGCGTGGTACGGCCACCTGAAGTTCAAAACGTCGCCGCTGTGGATCGCGATCCTGGCGAGCTGGGGCATCGCCTTCATCGAGTATTGTCTCGCGGTTCCCGCCAATCGTTTCGGCAGCAGCGTTTACTCCACCGCGCAACTCAAGACGATGCAGGAGGTGATCACGTTGTGCGTGTTCGCCGCGTTCTCGGTGCTGTGGCTGGGCGAGCAGCTGACCCTCAACCACGCCGTCGGCTTCGCGCTGATCGCGCTGGGCGCATGGTTCATCTTCGCGGGGCCGTTTCGCTGAAATAGCGTTTCATTGCGCGGCAAGTTCGTCCATGATTGCGGCGTCTCTTTGCGCTGGAGCCGCCGATGACCACCGAACGCCGCAACCGCAACACCGTGCTGTTCCTCGCCCCGCATGAGCTGAAGGGCATGATCCGCATGGAGGAGGCGATCGAGGCGGTCGATCAGGGCTATCGCGAGGCCTCGGATTTCCCTGTCGTCAACGCGCCCCGCCGCCGCGTTCACTCGCCCGACGGCGTTCGCGTGTCGAACTTCCCCGGCGGGATTCCAGGCATGGGCGTGATCGGTTCCATGACCCGCGCGGAAACCGTCGAAAGCCAGGGCACCAACCAGGAATACGGCTATCGCGAGCACCCGGTTTATCTGCTGTGGGACAGCAAGACCGCCCGCCTGCAGTCGGTCATGATGGGCGAGATCTTCGACGATCGCATTGGATTTTCCAGCCTGATGGCGTTCCGCACGGCTGCGACCACCGGCATGGGCGTCAAGCACCTCGCCCGCAAGGATGCGCGGGTTCTCGGCATGTTCGGTACCGGTGGTCAGGCGGTCAACATGGTGCTGGCGGTGAAGTGCGTGCGCGACATCACCCGCGTGCAGGTCTACAGCCGCGATCCCGCCAACCGCCGCGCCTTTTGCGAGAAGATGGAAAAGCTCGTCGGCGTCGAGATGGTGCCGGTCGATGGCCCCGCCGCCGCGATCAAGGGCGCGGACATGGTCGTCACCGCCACCAATTCCAGCGTTCCCGTGTTCGATGGCGCCCTGCTCGAACCCGGCCAACACGTGGCAACCATCGTCGGTTCCAACGCGCAACTCGTCGAAGGCGGCTTCATCAAGAAGGCGCGCCGCGAAAATGACGACGAGACTGTCCGCCGCGCCGGCGTGATCGTCACCAACTGGGTCGACTCCGTGATTTCAGAGCGCCAAGCCGGTTTGTGGGAGCCGATGGAAGCCGGCATCATCACGCGCGATCAGATCATCAACCTGGGCGACGTCGCCGCCGGCAAACATCTCGGGCGCACGTCTGACGATCAGATTACATACCACTTCAACAACAATGGCACC
>CAMDPA010000406.1 GCA_945903565.1 Devosia equisanguinis
GGGAAAATCCCGCCACAGATCATCCGACTTATGCTGTGTCATGGCGCCAACTCCTGGTTGTCGCCGGTAGACCATACAATTGCGCTGAATTTGAGGGACCTGAGGCAAGGGGATAGGTATGGTCCCGCACCGCCTCGCATCTGGGAGACAGCGGACGAACAACGGTAAATCTCTTTTCAGAAAATTACATCGCGATTTCAACCACATAAGTGTTCGCACGTTTATCCTGCCGGGCGCGCCAAAGCTTGAGATCAAAGTGATGGCTTGGACAGATGGCCGTGGCCGTCTGGGCGCAGGCTGAGTTCTTCGGCCAGTGTGTCGAACACCAGACGTACCCGTCGACTCGTGTGCAGCTCGCGGTGACTGACGAGCCAGACCGGCACTGTTATTCCCGGCAACGCCGGCAGCAAGCGGATCACGCCCGGCATAAGCTCCGCGATTTCCTTCAGCATCATGCAGACGCCAAGACCGCGCCGCACCATCTCCCAGAGCACGACGGAGTTGCCGGAAACAATTCGAAACCGGTCCGCCGAAACAGGAATGCCGGCTGCGTGCAAGTGCTCCGAAAATTGATCGACGGGCTCAAACCCCAGCAGATCGGCTTCACAGAGTTCCGCCACCGATCCAGGCATGCCGTTCTTGGCAATCCAGCACTCCGCCGCATAAAAGTGGGCTGTCATCTCACCCACCAGCCGAGCGATCAACTCCGGCTCGGTCGGACGCACATGGCGGATGGCGATGTCGGCCTCGCGTCGTCTGAGGTCGCTGATCGAGTCCGACGCGACGATGACAAGGGTGATTTGCGGCGCCTTCTCGCGGATGCGTGCGACAAGGCTGGGCAGCAAATAGGCCGAGACCGCATCGGTGGCACTGATCGTAACCCGGCCTGAAACGTCCTGCGACCGGCCTGCTGCTGCCAGTGCCATGGCATCCGCGGCTCCCGCCATGGCGCGAGCATGTTCGACAAGTCCCAAGCCGGCGTCCGTCAGAGCGAGCTTCTTGCCGACCCTTTCAAACAGCGCGACGCCCAGCTCCGCCTCCAACGCGGCGACTTGGCGCGACAATGTCGGCTGCGTCAGGCCGAGCTTGCGGGCTGCAGCCGAGAGCGAGCCCGAATCTGCCGTGGCACAGAAGGCGCGCGCATGGTTCCAATCGATTTTATCCATACGAATTTGTATATGCGTTCTGTGAAAATGGGCAATCCCATGTGTTTTCTGCATATACTAGAGAGATGCGGAGAAGGAGAACACGATGCTTCGCACCATCGACGACGCGCGCTTCTGGGACCGGATCGCGCGCAAGTATGCCACCGACCCGATCAAGGACCTGACCGGCTACGAGCGCTCCATCGAGCGCACCCGTAGCTTCCTCGGCAACTCCGACACCGTGCTTGAGATCGGCTGCGGCACCGGCACCACGGCACTGGCTCTCGCACCGTTCGTTTCCCGCATCGTGGCAACCGACGTCTCAAGCGAGATGATCGCCATCGCCCGGGAGAAAGCCGTTGCCCAATCCTGCCAGAACGCCGAGTTTTCAGTTGCAACGGCTGAGCGCGCGCCGGGTTCGGACGGCTCGTACGATGCGGTACTGGGATTCAACATTCTGCACCTCATCGCTGATCGACCCTCGACGCTCGCGCGGATTCACCGGCTGTTGAAGCCAAACGGTCTGTTCATCTCGAAGACACCTTGCCTGTCGGAGATGAACCCGTTGATCCGGTACGCCGTGCCGGTGGCGCAGTTTTTCGGTAAGGCGCCGTTTGTCTCATTCTTTACTGCGACTGAGCTCGACGCAGAGATTGCAGGCGCGGGCTTCACGACGATCGTGCGGGAGCGACATGGGTCTGGGCGCAAGGACGCCCGGATCTTTGTCGTTGCTCGAAAGTCGGCGGCCTAACGCCACCCGCACCACGATCCCGCCCCGTGCGCCATCCATCACGGCGATACCCGCTTCAGTCGTCGCACGCGAACGAAGCGAACAGCCGGTCGCGAAACACCACGCCCCAGGCTGGCCAGCTTCTAACCCGGATATTGCGTGGTACAGTCACGCCCAGGGCCGCCAATCGTTGGTCGCCAATCACTTCTGCAGGTCGCACGCTCATGCCCACCTTTTCCTCCGATGGTGTCGAGATCGCCTATCTCGATGAAGGTGCCGGTGAGCCGATCCTGCTGATCCACGGCTTTGCTTCCAACGCCGCGGTGAACTGGGTCGATACCGGCTGGGTTCGCACGCTGACGCAGGCCGGCTTTCGCGTGATCGCGGTCGACAATCGCGGCCACGGCAACAGTGCGAAGCCGCACGATCCCAAGGATTACGGCGGGCCGTTGATGGCGGAGGATGCACGCCGCCTGCTCGATCATCTCGGTTTCGCGCGCGCCGATGTAATGGGCTACTCGATGGGCGCGCGGATCAGTGCGTTCCTGACGATCAATCATCCCGGCCGCGTCAGAAGCGCTGTGTTTGCCGGGCTCGGCATCAACATGGTGCGCGGCATGGCCGGCACGGGGCCGATCGCGGCAGCGCTGGAGGCGCCGTCGCTCAAGGATGTGATGAACCCGACGGCGCGCACGTTCCGCGCGTTCGCCGAGCAGACGAAGGGCGATCTCAAGGCGCTGGCGGCCTGCATCCGTTCATCGCGCGAGCCGATCACGGCGGAGGCGCTGGGGCAGATCAAAACGCCTGTTATGGTCGCGGTTGGGACGCTCGACGTGATCGGCGGCTCGGCACGCGAGTTGGCAGACTTGATACCTGGCGCGGAGGCGCTGGAGATCCCGGACCGCGACCACATGAAGGCGGTCGGCGATCGTGCCTATAAAGAGGGTGTGCTGGCGTTCCTGGCGCGGCGGCCATAGCTCGAAGGCCTACGCGTCACGCTTCAGCCTTCGAGCAGCCAGACGCCGTCAGTGTCGCGGCAGGCGATGCCCTCGGTCTTGCGGGTGTAGGTGCCGTGACGCATCTGCATCTCGAGATGACGGCAGATCCGGCCGTCGGTATCGCGGAAGGTGCTGGTCATGCGGATCGCGCCGGCGAGACGGCCATTGCCCCGTTGCCAGACATAGGTTGCGCCGTCGCCGGCCAGGGTCAGCGCGATTTCGACGGCTTCGAGCGCCGCGGTCTCGTCGCCGGCATCCATGCGTGGGTGCGCGAGCGGGAGTTCCGGCATGCCGGAGAACGCGCCATCCTGGCTGCCGCGTGACGGCTCGATGAACTGAGCGCCGCTGAAGGCAGCCCCGTTGAACCGAGATTGGGCGTAGACGTCGGCCCCGCCGATCAGGACCGAGAAGAACAGGAAGGCTGCGGCACCGGCGCCGGCCGCCAATGTGGATAGAGAGGTACTGGACGTGTACATGGAACACACTCGAAGGTACTGGGCCGGAAAAACAACGCCGGCTGGAACTTGGACCTCTCCACTATGCCGCAGCCGGGTTAAATTGATCTCAACGGCTGTGCCAGCCGTATGAAAATCGTACGAAGTTCAGGAAACAGGTAAGGCGATGGCAGAGCCCGACGAACCCTCCGCACCGCGCAAGCGGGACTATTACACCGGGCCACAAGCCGCAGATTTCATGCATGCGGACGAGCCCTTTGCGCTGTTCGAGCGGTGGTTCGCCGATGCACGCCAGCACGAGGTCAACGACCCCGAAGGCATGGCGGTCGCCACCGCCGATGCCCAGGGCTTCCCGAATGTTCGCATGGTGCTGCTGAAGGCGCTCGATGGCCCGGAACGGTCGGATCGCGGCTTCGTGTTCTACACGAACGTCGAAAGCGCAAAGGGGAGTGAACTGCTCGCCTCGGGCAAGGCCGCGCTGCTGTTTCATTGGAAAAGCCTGCGCCGGCAGGTGCGGGTGCGCGGCACGGTGGCAACCACCACCGAGGCGGAGGCAGACGCCTATTTCGCCTCCCGCGCGCGCGGCTCGCGCATCGGAGCGTGGGCCTCGCAGCAGTCGCGCGCGATGGCAGGCCGGCACGATCTGGAAAAGGCCGCCGCCTGGCATGCGCTGAAGTTCAACGTGTCCGACATTCGCCGGCCCCCTTACTGGTCGGGTTTCCGCATCACCCCCATCGAGATCGAGTTCTGGCACGACCGCCCGTTCCGCCTGCACGACCGCGTGGTGTTCAGGCGCGCGGATCAGGCAAGTCCGTGGGAACGAAGCTGGCTGTTCCCGTGATCCGCGAGAAGCGATGCCAAATCTCGGGTGGTGTCTCAGTCTGAAAGTGTCCGCAGATCTCCGCTACCGACCGTCACGGTGCCGACGGGATGGGCCAGGTGCCGACATCGCGGCCGTTTCACCTTAACTGATCACGGGAGAGCGCATCTTTTCGGAAGTTCTGAAGAGTTTCCAATCCAGCAAGACTGCAGCGAGCACCAGCACAAGAATGGCGACAGCGTCGACAAGCAAGCCGACGTCGGTCGTCGATTTGTCACCTGCTACGCCCACGAGATGGCGCGTTAAAGCGGTGATGGCGATGTAAACTATGAAGTTGACGGGCAACCGTAGCGTCGTCGCCTCAACGACGATCATGGCCCAGATCTCAAGGTAGATAAACAAAAGCAGAACGTCACTAATGTTCACGCGGCCGGATCTTACGATATCAACAATGGCCATGGCCGTGGCGACCAATGTCATCAAGCCGATTAATATGATGAGGGTGGTTCTTACCCATGCCCCCAACAATGCGCCGGCACTCGTGATCGCAGCTGGTAGCTCCGTTGGCGGTCCGGTGCTATCCGCGTGCCGATCGTCGGTTGCGCCATGCATCATCGGTTGTCCTTGTTGGAACGCAGCGTGGTTGCCGCTCATCGGTAGGCAAACGCGCCGACACCATCCACGCCCTGCTATCCTTAGGACTGATCGCAAAATAGCTGAATCGTGATCTGTGTGCGTGCGACCGTGTGACTCGGCAGCGCGGGATTCCTTGTCCCGGCGAACAGTCGTACGCCGTTGCATGATCGACAGACAAGCCATTCGGCAAAGATGGGAAGCCGTCGGGTGCAAACT
>CAMDPA010000407.1 GCA_945903565.1 Devosia equisanguinis
GAAGTGCCATGGGGAGAGGGGGAAGACAGCGCATCGAGCGCCGCCGCCTGCACCAGCCGATGCACCGAGAACGTCTTGCCTTCCCGCGCAATCGCCACCAGCCGCAGCCGCCCCAGCGCACCGATCGCTTTTTCCAGCAATGGTTCAGATTCTGGGCCATCGCCCGTCAACGCCGCGAACGCGGGCGGGTAGTGTTCCGCGTCCTGCCGGAACAGCTCCTCCGGGATCGCGTCCGGCGCATAGAACGCCGCCAGCGACATCACCGCCGCCGCGCCTTTCGCACGTGCCTCCGCCTGCGCGATATTCTGTTGCAGCGTGGCGAACACCGCGCGCGGCGCGATCGCCAGCGCGGTTTCCGGCACCTCGCGCATATGGTGGCCGACGGCGGCGAGATAGCTCTCGACCGTCGCATTGTCGTTGTCGCTGAGATAGGCGGCGGCGTGCGCCAGCGCCAGCGGCAGGCAGCCCAACGCATTGGCGATGGCCTCGGCCTGCGCCGCCGTCATGTCGGACCGGCCGCTGTTGGCCCGCAGATACTGGACCGCATCGTGCAGCGGCCACGTGCCGATCTCCACGGGAACCATGCCTTTCGCCTTCGTTTCCAGGCGGCTGGTGACGATCACGTGCGCGCCTTTCGGCGGCGGCCAGCGGTCGAGCGTGCGCACGTCGTCCACGTTATCGTAGACGATCAGCCACGGCCGCTCGAAGCCGGCCTGCTCGATGAAGTCCCGCCCCGTCCGCGCCGCCGCCTGGCGATCCTGCTGCTGGGCCAGTCCACGGATGAACGTATCGCCCAGCTCGATGAAGCCCTGCTCGATGCCGGGCCAGGCTTCGCCGCTCGGGTCCTTCTCCGCGTCGAGCCACCACACGCCCGCATAGACGTCGTCGAACTGGCTGACGCGCCAAGCATACTCGCGCGCGATCGTCGATTTGCCGACGCCGCCGAACCCTTGCACCGCCGCCGATTGCGTGAGCGCCGGCGTCTCCCGCGCCCACAGCGCGCCGTCGATGGCCGCAAGCTCGTCGCCGCGCCCCGTGAACCCCGGCGTTTCGCGGATCTTGGCGTGGCGGATCACCCCAGGTCTGCGCCAGTGCTCCGCCAGCAGCGGCGCGGTGCGATGGGCGGGATCGACGGCGGCCAGCACCGTCGCGTTCAGCAGCTCCGGCGCGCCGCGCACCTTCACGAGATCCCAATGCGCGATGGCCTTGAGCAGCCCGCGCGGCACACACTCGCGCGCCCGCAGCACGATCAGCCGCGCCTGCTTGTTCAAGGGATCGTCGGCGAGCGGGTGCTGCCACTCCGCCGTGCAGTGGTCGCTCTTGAAATAGTCCTCCGAAATGATCGCGATCACGCGCGCGCCCGACGCCAGCCCCGCGTCCATCCGCTCCATGAAGTTGCGGTTGGCGAAGTCCTTGTCCTGGACCAGCACGCGATAGCCGGCACCCTTGAGCGCATCGGCCACGGCAATCGCAATCGCCGCATCCGCCCCCGTGCGGCTGATGAAGAAGTCGGCCGCTACTTCGTCGGCCCGCTGTTCCCCGTCCACGCCCTCACCTCGCGAGCAACATGTCTCCTGTCCCCTGTAACCTACTCCCTACTCCCTACTCCCTACTTCGTCCGCGCCCACGACACGATCACGCGCACCACGGAGTTGTTGACGTTGGGGTGGGGCATTGGGGGGCTTTCGATGTGCAGGAGGTCGTTGCCTTCGAAGCGGATGAAGCGGATCTGATCGCCGCCGACCCAGGCTTCGTTCCAGGCGACCTCGACCTTGGTGACGACCTTGCCGTCCTCGACGCGGTAGCGGCCGCTGTAGGAGATCATCGTGCGCAGGGCCTTGGCGCGGTCCTCGTCGGTCTTGGGCACCGGGCGGTCCTCGGCGGTGACCAGCGCGAGCCAGAGGCCGTCGGCGGTGGCGATCTGGTAGCCGCGCGGCTTGGCGCCCAATACCGGCGAACGCGCCTTGGTCTGCTGGTCCTCGTATTCGACGGAAACGAGTTTCCAGGTGCCGACGATCTGCTCCTTCAGCTTGGCGTCGTCGGCGCGGGCCGGCGTGGCGGTCAAGGCGATGAGAGTGAGCATCGAAAGGAGCCATGTGCGCATGTCGGCCTCGGGGATGGCTGGATGGTAAACGGGGAAAACGGCGGCACTTCTACATTACATCAGTCTTCTGCACCTGATCTACCACGTCGACTGTGGCTTTCGACCATCTGTTGGTCTGCCCTCTCCTGGTCTAAATCGTCGTCTCTAACGGGTAGTGACGAGGGTTCGTAGCGCGCCGGCTCAACGTCGCGTTGAATGGGATTAACCGGCTGTTAAGGCTTTTTATTCACACGTTGGCGTCCAAGAGGCGCGTGGCGTGTGTGGGGTTTGCCTTGGGGAAGACGGTCAAACGTTTGGCGGTAGCGGTGGCGGCGGTGACCCTGGCGGGGTTGCTCGCGGCCTGCTCGCAGGTGGAGATTCCGCCGTATCTGCGCCCGCTGTCCAAGGAGACGATCATGCTCCTGGGCAAGAAGGGCATGACGACGTCGACGGCCAGTTTCATCCGGGTGTTCAAGGAAGAGTCCGAGCTCGAGCTGTGGAAGCAGCGCGAGGATGGCCGGTATTATCACTTCAAGACCTATCCGATCTGCAATTGGTCGGGCGGCCTTGGCCCCAAGGTCAAGCAGGGCGATATGCAGGCGCCGGAGGGGTTTTATCGCGTGCCGCAGCACATGATGAACCCGAACTCGCAGTTCCATCTGGCGTTCAATCTCGGCTATCCCAATACCTACGACAAGGCGAATAACCGGACCGGCGATTTCCTGATGATCCACGGAAAGTGCAAGTCGGCCGGGTGTTACGCGATGACCGACGCGCTGATCGAGGAGATCTATGCGCTGGCGCGCGAGTCGTTCATCGGCGGGCAGGAGGCGATCCACGTGCACGCCTTCCCGTTCCGGATGACGGCGGCCAATCTCGAGCGCCACAAGACCAGTCCGCACCACAAGTTCTGGACGACGCTCAAGGACGGCTACGACTTCTTCGAGACGGCCAAGCAGCCGTCGAGCGTGGTTGTGTGCGAGCGCCGCTATGTCGTGAACGTAACGCACAACGGTAAGCAGACGGTGCGCCCGGATGGGGCGTGTCCGGCGCTGGAGAAGGTCGCGCCCGAAGCGTTCACGCCGCTGCCTACGAAGACGGCTGAAACGGTGGTTGAGCCCGGTCCGAAGACTCGGGCGGCAGGTGGTGCGGGGGATGCGAATGTTCGGCTGGGCCTGACGGGCGGCGGTGTCGACGGTCTCGCGGGGTTTCCCCGGTAGGCGCACGGCATGATAACGTACTTCGCCTCGACCCGAGCGTGCCTGAAGGGCCACAACCAGGCCGCGAAGATTGGCGAACGCTAATCACACGCAGCGTTTCTCTCCCCTGATCCACGTAGTCCTGCTAAGTTGGTGGATCGGCTGCGGAGGCCGCTGCGCATTGCAGGTTGATCGGCTTGCAAGACGGGGATTACTTGTTATGGATGACGGTCGGTAAGTATGGTTACCGGCAAAGTTGGCCGAGCATCGAGGGCATCTGGCAGGGCGTCTGGTTCATGATGTTTGCGTGGTTCTTGCGCGTGTTGCGCGCGGCATTCCTACCCGGTTTGCGGGCTGTTTCGGCTGCAATGCTGGCACTGGTTGTAGTTGTTCCTACCTGCCAGGCGGTCATGATCGAGATCGAGGATGTCGCCTCCGACCGCGTCGAGCGGCAGAGGGCGTTCGCGGAAGGCGCGTTGCCGCTGCCGGGTACACCCGATCTGGGGCAGCTCAAGGATCGGCTCGACGCCAAGGGTCTCAAGGCCGGTGCCGCAATTTTCATGCGCGTTTTCAAGGCGGAATCCGAACTTGAAGTGTGGATGCGCAAGGGCGGCACGTTCGAGTTGCTGGCGACCTATCCGATCTGCCACTGGGCCGGCACGATCGGTCCCAAGCTGCGCGAGGGCGACAAGCAGAATCCCGAAGGTTTCTATTCGGTTGGCGCGCGCCAGTTGCATCGTATCGGGCGCTGGCCGCGCTCGTTGAACATTGGTTATCCCAATTCGTTCGACCGCGCCTGGGGGCGTACCGGCTCATACATCCTGGTGCACGGCGGCTGCTCGTCCGCCGGCTGCTTTGCGATGACCAACGCCGTGATGGCCGAGATCTTCGAGCTCTCCGAGCAGGCGTTGCGCGCCGGCCAGCCGCGGGTGGACGTGCATGTCTTTCCGTTCCGGATGACGGAGGCCAATCTGGCGCCGCATGCCAAGGGCCCGTGGATCGACTTCTGGCGCAACCTCAAAGAGGGCTATGACGCATTCGAGGAGACACGGCTGCCGCCGCGCGTCGGCCTGTGCGATCGCCGCTATGTCATCGAACAAACCCGCCCCGGGGAGGTGGGCGCCGAAGGCCCTTTAGCGTTGTGCGGCGTGTTGCGCGCCGCGCTGGTCGAGCCGAGCTCCCAGTCAATTGCTCAGTACCTGCCGCCCGACTGGCCACAACCACAACCGATAGTGGTAGCGGCGCCGGAGGGGGTAGAGCCACCGAGCCCGATGCAGCGCGCGGCCTACAGCGGTCGACCGCTGAGCCCGTTGCCGCCTCTCGCGCAGCAGAGCCTGTTGCTGCCGCCGCGCGCCAATCTCAACCGGCCGCGCGTCGCCACGGTGCTGCAGGAAGCACTGCCGGTGCTGGTTCAAGCGGCAATCGTGCCGCCATGCAACACGGGGCTCGCGAGTTGCCGCAAGTTCTTGGCATTGAGGTCCAGAATTGAACAGCGGCGGCTGGTACTGCAGCGCCGCAATGCACCGCCTGCCGCACTAGAGCGCTTTCCACTTGATGTGAATCAAAACAGTTACAGGGGATTCCCTCGGACGCGCAAATCAGATTCGGATTCCACCGGCAGCAACGGCGGGGATCGCGATGGCGAAGGGATACTCGAAAGATCTCAGGGTGCGGGCCGTCG
>CAMDPA010000408.1 GCA_945903565.1 Devosia equisanguinis
CACCCCAGCTCTGGCACCCCAGCAATCAAAGGAGGAAACCATGAAGCACACACTGCTCGATCGCGTCCCAAGACGCGACGTGATCAAGGGCGGAGCACTCGGCGCGCTTGCATTTCTCGTCGGCGGAAAAACGCTGATGCTGAGCCCGAGCGAGGCTTTTGCCCAAGGGGCGAGCCTGCGCACGCTGAAAGCGGAGGAGGCCGAGACGATCGCGGCGATGGGCGATGCGCTGGTGCCAGGCGCACGCGCCGCCGGCATCGTGCAGTTCATCGACCAGCAGATCTCGATCCCGCCGGAGGAGGCGCTGCTGCAGGCACGCATCATGAGCGTCAGGCCACCCTTCGCGAACCTCTACCGCAACATCGCCATCGCGATCGAGAAAAACGTCGGCGCACGCCATGGCGGCAAGCGCTTCGCGCAGCTCGGCGCGGAGGAGGCCACCGCCTTTATCAACGACATGCGCCAGAACAAGATCGCGGATTGGCAAGGCCCGCCCGGCGGCGGCTTCGTCTACGCGGTGCTGCGCGCCGATTCGGTCGACGTCTTCTACAATACGGTGGCCGGCTACGCGGCGCTCGGCGTGCCGTACATGCCCCACATCCTCCCAGAGAAGAAATGGTGACAGCGCGGATGCGTCACGCCGGAGGCGTGCCTCCGACACGACGTGGGCATCCGAAGCGCAAGGAACGAAAATCATGGCCAACGAAAAAGTAGATGTTGTTATCGTCGGCGCCGGCGCCTCGGGCTCGATCTATGCCTCCGTGATGGCGAAAGCCGGCAAGAAAGTCGTCGTCCTCGACAACGGGCCGGACTGGACCAACGGAGACCTGATCAGCTCGGAGATCTGGGGCCGCCGCATCCGCACGGCCGGCCCGCCTTTCATCCTCGAGGGCAAGAACCCGTTCGGCTATGTCGCCCAATCGGGCTGGGGCGTGGGCGGCGCGGCGCTGCACTATTTCGCCAACCTGCCGCGCTACCTGCCGACCGATTTCAAGATGAAGAGCGAGCACAACCGGGGCCTCGACTGGCCGATCGCCTATGAGGACCTTGCCCCGTTCTACGACAAGGTCGCCGCCGAGATCGGCGTGTCGGGCGATGCCAAGGCCGAGGAGGTCTGGCGGCCGGCCGGCGCGCCCTACCCGATGCCGCCGATGAAGCTGTTCCGCTCGGGCGAGATCTGGAAGAAGGCGGCGGAAAGCGTGGGCATGCGGCTCGTGTCGGCGCCCGTCGGCATGAACTCGGTGGAGTTCAAGGGCCGTGAAGCCTGCATCTACGACGGCTGGTGCGCGGCCGGCTGCCCGACCGGCGCACTTGCCAATCCGATCGTCACGCATCTGGCAGATGCGCGCAAGGCGAAGGCGCAGGTGCGGCCGTTCTCGACAGTCACGCGGGTGCTGACCAATGCCGACGGCACCCGCGCAACCGGCGTCGAATATTACGACGCCAAGCGCGAGCGGCAGGTGCAGGAGGCGAGCGTCGTCGTGCTGGCGGCATGGGCGGGACAGAACCCGCGCATCCTCCTCAACTCGGCGACGGACAAGCACGACAAGGGTCTCGCCAACCGGAACGGCCTCGTCGGCAAGTACATGATGACCCACCACATCGCCAACAGCTGGGCGATCATGGACGAGGACGTGAAGCCCTACATGGGCACGCTCGGCGCGCAGCTCATGTCCTTCGACCGCTACTCGAAGACGACCGAGCCGAAGGCGTTCGGCTCGACCTACATCGTCGCCGGCACCTCGTTCAAGGCGCACGATTTCGCCGGCTGCCGGCCCGACCTGTTCGGAGCAGCGCTCGCCGCCCACATGAAGCGGGCTGCGCGCGGGCTCATCCGCATGAACATGTTCGGCGAGGCATTGCCGAACATCGAGAACCGGATCGAGCTCGCCACGCAGAAGGACGAGTTCGGCATGCCGTTCGGCCGCATGATCCACAGCTACGACCAGGACGCGATCGGGCTGTGGAACGCCAACCTCGACGCCGGCATGAAGGTCGCCAAGGCGACCGGCGCCAAGGAGACCTGGAACTCCCGCGGCGCCATGCCGACGAGCCACCTGCACGGCGGCACGATCATGGGGCGCGGCGCGGCGGACTCGGTCACCGACAGCTACGGCAAGACGCACGAAGTACCGAACGTGTGGGTCGCGGGCCCGGGCCTGTTCCCCACGGAAGGCGCCTCGAACCCCACGTTCACGATCTTCGCGGTCTCCCAGCGCGGCGCGGAACAGTTGGAGAAAAGCTGGAGCAGCGTCGCGGGCTGAATATCGGTGGTCCCCCTGCTTCCGTTGCGGCAATGCTGGG
This sequence comes from Devosia equisanguinis, assembly GCA_945903565.1. GTDB lineage: Bacteria > Pseudomonadota > Alphaproteobacteria > Rhizobiales > Hyphomicrobiaceae > CAMDPA01. The sequence goes on from CAMDPA010000408.1 coordinate 2,305, forward strand.
GAGGGGGAATCACTACGCACTCGTAGGTCGGCGCTGAGCGCCCTTCGCGCGAAGCCCGACATTCCTCAGCCCAACATTCCCCAGCGACGCGTCGGGCTTCGACCGGCAGAAAAACCGGCCTCAGCCCGACCTACGATTCATACGCCCTACCCCTGCTTCACGCCCGGATACCCGCTCCAAAGCTCCGCGGGAATATCGGCCTCGTCCCACACGCCGATCAGGATGCCCTTGCGCTGCGACCGGCCGCGCATGTTGACGAGCTGTTGCTCCGAGCGCGTCGTGCGCTGAGAAAAGCGCAGGCCCCATTCGTGCAGCACGCCCGCCATCCGCACACGCACCGCCTCGTGCTCCGGGCCCGCGCCGAGATCCACGAGTTCGCTTGGATCGTTGAGGAGATCGAACAGCATCGGCCTAAAGCCGATCGCGTGGACGTACTTCCATTGCTTGTCCGCGACCATGAACAGGCGCGCATTGCGCGGTTCCACGCCAAGCACCCGCGCCGTCTGCGATAACGAATAATCGTACTCGCTGAACACGTAGCTGCGCCAACCCTCCTGCGGCGCCCCGCGCAGCAGCGGCAACAGCGAGCGCCCTTCGAGCCGGTGCGAGAGCGCGGTCACATCGCCGCCGAGCCAATCGAGGAACGTCGGCACCAGATCGATGCTTTCCACGAGGTCGTCGCACACCTGCCCGCGGGCAACATCGGCCTCCCGCGACGGATCGAACACGATCAGCGGAATCTTGGCCGAGCAGTCGTGGAACAGATCCTTCTCGCCCATCCAGTGATCGCCGAGATAGTCGCCATGATCCGACGTCAGCACGATCATGGTATCCTCGGCGATGCCGCGCTCCTCGAGAAAGCGGAACAGCACGCCCAACTGGTCGTCGATCTGCTTGATCAGCCCCATGTAGACCGGGATCACGTTCTCGCGAACCTCGTCGCGCGCGAACGACGCACTCACCCGATGCTTCATGAACGCCGCATAAACCGGATGCGCGTTCACACGCTCGGCTTCCGACCTGACCACAGGAATCACATGCTCCGGCCCATACATATCGTTGTAGGGGGCGGGCGCGATGTAGGGCCAGTGCGGCTTGATGAACGACAGATGCAGGCACCACGGCTTGTCGCCCGCTTGATCGATGAACTGCATCGCCCGCCGCGTCATGTAGGGCGTCTCGGAGTCCTCCTCCTTCACCCGCGCCGGCAGCCTTGCGTTGCGCATCGCCCAACCCGACGCGAGCGTGTTGCCCGCGCCCTGCGCCGCGTTCGCCCAGTCGTGCCACGGGTTGTCGCCGCCGTAGCCCTTCGCCGCGAGATATTCATTGTAGCGCGGCGGGGCATAACCGCGCCCGTCGGGCCCCACGCCGTGCAGGCCGTCATCGCGCTCGTAGGGGTCGAAGCCGCACTCCGACACGCGCACGCCGATGATCGACGTCGGATCGACGCCGAGCCGCTCCATCCCCTCGGTATCGGCGACCATGTGCGTCTTGCCGACCAGCACCGCGTCGACGCCAAGCTTGCGCGTGTAATCGCCGAGCGTCATCTCGCCGACCTTTAGCGGCACGCCGTTCCACGATGCGCCGTGCGAGTGCACATAGCGCCCGGTGTAGAACGACATCCGCGACGCCCCGCACACCGGGCTCTGCACGTAGGCGCGAGAGAACCGCACACCGCGCGCCGCCAACGCATCGATGTTTGGCGTCGACAAATGCGGATGGCCTGCGCACGACAGATAATCCCAGCGCAACTGGTCGGCCATGACGAACAGAATGTTGCGCGGCTTAGGCTTGGTAGACATTTGTCTGTCGCTCGCTCACGCCGCCAGGGTCATCGCACCATTGCGGATCGCCTTGATGTTCTCCGCGTACGTGCCGCCCTGGAACACCGCATTACCCGCGACCAGCACATCGGCTCCCGCACGCGCACACACCGCCGCCGTCTGCGGATTGACGCCACCGTCGATCTCCAGATGGATCGGCCGCTTGCCGATCATCTCACGGATCGCCGCGATCTTCGGAGCCATCGCCGGAATGAACGCCTGCCCGCCAAAGCCCGGATTTACCGTCATCACGAGGATCAGATCGAGCCTGTCCATCACGTACTGGATCACACTCTCGTGCGTCGATGGCGTCAGCGACACGCCCGCTTTCTTGCCGAGACTGCGGATCAACTGCAACGAGCGGTCGAGATGCGGCCCCGCCTCCGCATGCACGGTGATGATGTCGGAACCCGCCTTCGCGAACGCCTCGATGTAAGGGTCCGCCGGCGCAATCATCAAATGCACGTCGATCACCTTCTTGGTGTGCGGCCGGATCGCCGCGACAACACCGGGGCCGATCGTGATGTTGGGCACGAAATGCCCGTCCATCACGTCGACATGCACCCAGTCGCAGCCAGCCGCGTCGATCGCGCGGACTTCCTCGCCCAGCCGCGCGAAATCGGCCGACAGGATCGAGGGGGCAATGAGAACGTTGGCGGGCATGGCGAAAAGGCTCCTAAGGACGGATCGCAAAAAAGCTGAATCGTGATCTGTGTGCGTGCGACCGTGTGACTCGGCAGCGCGGGATTCCTTGTCCCGGCGAACAGTCGTACGCCGTTGCATGATCGACAGACAAGCCATTCGGCAAAGATGGGAAGCCGT
>CAMDPA010000409.1 GCA_945903565.1 Devosia equisanguinis
CCCACCGGCGCTACGCGCCACCTCCCCCGCAAGGGGGGAGGGGAAACTAGCAGCGTAGTGCGCCTTCGCTTGAGCCTGAGCCTCGGCCTCATCGAGTGCGACAAAAACCTTCCCGTCCGGCCCATACCACGCAGGTATCTGATGCCCCCACCAGAGCTGGCGGGAGATGCACCAGGGTTGGATGTTGTCGAGCCAGCGGAAATAATCGGCGGCGAAACGCTCGGGCACGAAGCGCGTCTTGCCATCGCGCACGGCCTTGAGCGCGGGCTTGGCCATCTCGCCGGCGTTGACGTACCACTGGTCGGTCAGCCACGGCTCGACGGGCACGCCGGAGCGGTCGCCGTGCGGAACCTGCTGCGTCGAGGGCTCGATCTTCGCAACAAGCCCCAGCGCATCGAGGTCGGCGATTACCGCATTGCGCGCCTCGAAGCGCTCCATGCCGCGATACTTCTCGGGCGCGTTCTCGTTGATGCGCGCAAACGCATCAAAGATGTTGATCGGCGGAACCAGCGCGGCCGCGTGCCGCTTGCCGACCTCGAAGTCGTTGAAGTCGTGCGCGGGTGTTATCTTGACCGCGCCGGTGCCCTTCTCCGGATCGGCGTACTCGTCGCCGATGATCGGGATCTTCCGCCCGGTCAGCGGCAGCGCCACATGACTTTTAATCATGTGCTTGTACTTCGACTTCTCGTGCGTCGGATGCACCGCAACTGCCGTATCGCCGAGCATCGTCTCGGGCCGCGTCGTGGCGACCGTGATGAACGTCTCGGCGTTGTCGGGATCGTAGGTCGCGCCGTCGAGCGGATAGTTGAAATAGTACATGTGCCCGCCCGGCTCGCGGTCGAGCAGCTTGCCGAGCTTGGCGTGATCGAGCGGAACCTCGTTGCCCGCCTTATCCTTCTCCCCGCGCCCCCACTTGAACGAGCCCTTTTTCTCGATCTGCTCGACTTCCAGATCGGAGATCGCGGTCTGGAACTTCGGGTCCCAATTGACGAGCCGCTTGTCCTTGTAGATGAGGCCCGCGCGGTGCAATTCGACGAACACTTTGACGACGGCCTTCGAAAGCCCCTCGTCCATCGTGAAACGCTCGCGGCTCCAATCGCACGACGCGCCGAGCCGCTTCAGCTGATTGACGATGACGCCACCGCTCTCGGCTTTCCAGGCCCAGACCGTCTCCAGGAACTTGTCGCGGCCCATCTTGCGGCGATCGGGCTGTTGGCGCTCGGCGAGCTGCCGCTCGACAACCATCTGCGTGGCGATGCCCGCGTGATCCGTGCCCGGCTGCCACAGCACATCTGCCCCACGCATCCGCTCGAACCGGACCAGCACGTCCTGCAGCGTGTTGTTGAGCGCGTGGCCCATGTGCAGCGAGCCCGTCACGTTGGGCGGAGGGATCACGATGCAATAGGGCTTGGCGCCGGCGCGTTCGGCACGGCCGGCCTTGAACGCTTGCGCGTCGTCCCAGGCCGCGGCAACGCGGGCCTCGATGTCGGCGGGATCGTAGGTTTTCTCGAGCATTCGGGGCTCGTTTCACTCTGTCGGAAATGGAAAGGGGCTGCGCGCGTTTTCGCTGCAGCCCCGGGTAAAGTCAACGTATCGCGTCTTGCCGGTCTGCCCTCAGTTCTTCGAACCGGGTACGAGCTTCGTCATCGCGCTTTTCACGCTGTCGGCCATCTCGATCTTGACCGCCTTCTCGAGCGCGCGCGCCATGTTCTCGTCGAGCCATTGGCGGACCACGGGCCGCAACAATTCGGCAAGCGTATCGTCGAGCGACTTTTCCGCGCCCACGGTCGTTTTTGGTTCTTCAACGGCAATAACGGGCGTTGGCGCCGCGACCGCCTCCTGCGCCACAGGAACAGGAGGCTCGAGTTTTTCAGACGCCGCGACAACCGGCGCCGCCGCTGGGACCTCGGCAATCGGCGCGGGGGTTGGTACCGGCAAGGGCGCGGGGATGGCGACAGGCTCGGCGACCGAGGCGATCACGGGCTCCGCCGGTTTCTCGGGGACGATCGGGGCGGCTGGAGATTCGACCGGAGGGCGGTTCGCCGGTGCGCTGGGTGGTTGCTCGAGCTGCGCCACTGCCGGCTTCGGCTCGCTCGCGAATACGCGCGACATCACTGTTGCAGTCGTTGGAGCCGGCGCCGGCGTTGGTTGCGAATCTGTGGCCTGTGCCCCGCCAACACCAAGGCGATTGAGAATGCTCTGCATCGAAACCGGAGCAGCCGAATCGTTTGCAAGAGGTGACGGCGGCAAAGCCTCAAGCACTGCAGCGACCACTGCTGGCGGTGCAGCCGCTGTTCCAACGTGAGGGGCGCGCTCATCCGATGGCGCCGCGGCACCACCAGTCGCCGCGCCGTTGGGGCGGTTGCGGAACCAGCCGCCCAGGCCAGTGGTAGCGCCCTTGTCCCCGGTATCAGCGAGCGGCGCGGGAACGACTGGCGCAATCGGCGCTGAAGCCTTGAGCGGCAAAGCCGTTGTCGCCGCAGAAGCGGGCCCCGGCTGATCGACCGGCTCGCGCAGCAGATCGGCCAATTCCTGATCGAGTGCCGAGGGGCCCCGGCGCTCATTCTTGACCGGCATGGCAGCCGGCATGGATGGCGAAGCTGCCTGAATCGGGGGCGTCCTTTCGGCGCGCGTGGGCGGGACCGGCGGATGCGCCGAAGACGGGGGGACGGCAGGATCATCGGCGATGATCTTGCGAATCGATGCCAGGATCTCGTCCATCGACGGATCCCCGGCTTTCTGCGTCGTCTGCATGCCCACCTCCGCGCCGTGTTGCGCACAGCACGCCTGCTAGCCCTCAAATCGGGCATTTTTCCAATAGTTCGCGGGCGCCAACAGCCCCGTCCTTGATTTAGCAGTTTTGCTGGTCTTCCAGCAATGCCGGGCCGTTCGATGGCTGGGGACGACAGCGCGCTCCGCATCCGGGGCGCGATACCGCATAAACAAAACGGCCACTAAGGGCCGCCTGTTCGCTCGACGATCAGGGCCGATTAGTCTATTTACTTCACCGGCTTGTGCGTTACCGGCTCCCAGGAGGAGTCGACCTTCTCCTTGCGGCCATCGGCATGCGTGATGCTGAGACCGAACCACTTCCGGCGCACTTCAAAGTAGTGAATTTTCGAGTCGTAGATCTCTTCGCCCAGAGCCATTTCCGCCGGGGTAAGGCGGCCCACGGTTTGCAGCAGGGTATAGGCCTGAACAGTCGCATCGCGACGCGCTGTCACTTCGGACACCTGAGAGTTCAGGAGCTCTTGCTCGGCGTTGAGCACGTCCAACAGCGTACGCTGACCGACGCGATATTCCTCGCGAACACCTGTCAACGCCGTCTGGTTGGCGCGAACCTGAGCCGCCGTGGAGACGCCTTGCGCTTTTGCTGCGGTATAACGTGCCCAGGCGCCGACGACGAGAGAAAGCTGCTCGGTCCGAACCTGTTCGATTTGTTGAATGCGTGAGACATGCGTGTGCTTGGCCGCTCGAACGCGCGCCTCGACGTCACCACCTGAATAGATCGGCACCGTCATGGTCGTGCTGATCGTACGGGCGTCGGACTGGTCCACTGTGCGGCTCGTATCGAAAGCCCGCGTATACGAGGCATTGAGCGATACTGTCGGCAGCAGCTCGCCACGGATCTGCTCGATGGTGTAGCGAGAGGCCTGCTCGAGATAGAGCGCATTGACGACCAGTGGATTTTCACGCTGTGCAATCGATGTCGCATCCGGCAGCGACTTTGGCATCAGACGTGATGGCTCACCCGTTTCCACCAGCCGGCCCGGGGGGCTGCCGACGAGCCGTTCGTACACGGCCCGACTGGCCCTGAGGTTTCCGCGCGACACTTCCAGAGCGGCAACGGCACCAGCCCGGCGGGCTTCGGCCTGAGCGACGTCGGTACGAGTCACCTCGCCGACGGCGAACTGATCCTGCGTCGCCTTGAGCTGATTGCTCAACACCTTGACGTTGTTCTCGCCGAGACGGACGACGGCTTCGTCGCGGACCACATCCACATAGGCTGTGGCAGCCAACAACAGTACGGTCTGCTCGACGCTGCGCAGCGTCTCTCGCCCAGCGCGAACCGTCGCTTCAGCGACACGCACCTGGCTCAACGAGCGAAATCCGCGAAACAGTGGTTGCGAAAGTGAGACACCATAGTTGCGCGGATGCAGTTCACCAGCAGCGGCCGTCGGCGGCTGCGTGTCCGTGCGCGTCCAGCTTGCCTGGGCGTTACCGGATACGACCGGCCGGTACGTCGCGTTGGCTCGCGCCACGTCCTCATCCGTGGCACGCAGCGCAGCGCGCGCGGCATCGATCTGAGGATTGGTCTTGTAGGCCTGGGTAAGCGCCTGTTGCAGCGTTTGCGCGTCAGCCACACCGCCGAAGGCCACCCCCACGGCAATAGATAGCGCTGCCATTGAGACCTGAGCGAACAGCGAGCGCGTGCTCAGCCATCCAGCCAGAGTACCCCGAGTTTTGTGCGAACTCATTGCGCCCCCGTGCGTCAATACCATCGTTCGAGAAACAGATCGGACGACTCACAACACAACCACGGGCACAATACAACTTCAACACCGGCTATACCGATTCGAGATGCGCCGGAAGCTGACGCGCCACCACCGCCACTGCATTAGAGTGATTTGCCCAGGCTGCTTCACAGAAATGAAGCCGGTTTAACCGCCTGTTGATTATCGATTGATTCGATACAAAAAAACCTGTCAACAGTTTGCATTAGCCGCGCCCTACCGGGGCTGAACAGAGACGGCTCCACAATTTCGGACGGTGCGATGAGTGGAATCTCTGCCTGACAGCGCGCACGGTTGTGCGTGCGAATCAGGAGCCAGAATGACGAAGCGAACACGCCGGAACCACTCACCGGACTTCAAGGCCAAAGTGGCCCTT
>CAMDPA010000410.1 GCA_945903565.1 Devosia equisanguinis
GTGAGCTAACGACTTCGGCGCCGTCCTCCGCATCTGAGATGACCACGATGGGTGCAGATGGGGCGATGGCACGCATCACTTTGATCCACTGCATGTTCTCCCGCGCCCGGATCGATTGCGAGCCGACAATGAACACGACCATCCTGCAATTCGCATTGGCCTCGGTCGCTTCAACCGCATCATCGGGGGCGACTGCGATAAGCTCTATACTGTTGGCATCTGCCCACGCCGACAGCAGGCCCATCATCGCCGCCCGGCGTAACTCGCGGGCGTCGACAACCAGTATCGTAGATGCCTTCCGCTGCAATGGCATCACACTCTACCTTCCACTTTGTGAATCCCAACGCGATACGAAGATTCTCCGTCCAGTGCCTCTCAGGTCGCCTCATCCCCTTTGCCGTCTGACTGCCGCTGGTGACCCCAATGTCCCGCCGCAAAGTACCATTCCAGGTCATTTAACCCCCGGATTTCAGCCCGCCTCGGCTGCAGCCGATTGGCAGCCGGCAACCCCATCATTGCGCACCAAATATACTCCAGAACCGTTCACTGTCATCTGGTAGCCATCGACACAAAACCGTTCCACAACAGCACCATACGGATCAATCCCCGCCGGCCATGTTGCGTCGCAACTTGAACTTCACCGTACACCACTCCGCCCTGCGATGCAAAGCCATTGGCGCAGAATAGCTCCGTACGGATCATTTATTTTCTTGTAGCGCTGATCTCACTAGGATTGCGCGATCAGGCCTCCCTGAAGCTGCGCCGCATCGCGTCGCGGAACGGCTTCAGAAGGTAACCCAACATCGAGCGCGCTTCCGTTACGATCAGAACATCCGCGGGCATGCCGGGGATGAGCTGGATCCACGGTGCGCGCGATTTCAACTCATCGCGATCAATCTCGACCTTGGCGAGATAGTAGGACTTCTGCGTGCCCGATTCCATGAGGCGATCCGCCGATACCGAGATCACGGTGCCGAAGATGCGCGGCATCTGCCGGCTTGCGTAGGCCGAGAAATGCACCTGCGCAGCAAGACCGCCGTGCACGATATCGATGTCCGCCGGCGAGACGCGCGCCTCGATCAGCAACTTGTCGTTGCTGGGCACGATCTCGAGGATCGGCTCGCCGCGTTGGACCACCGCTTTAACGTTCTTGAATTTCAGATTGACCACGGTGCCACCGACCGGCGCTGTGATTACAGTGCGCTCGAGCACATCCTGGCTCGCCTGCAGACGCTCGACGACTTGGCCTAGTTCCTGCGAGATCTTGTCCTGTTCGGCCGCAATCTGGTCGGCGCGTTCCGCTTCGAGAGACAACAGCTCGATCCTGGCCTCACCGATCTGCTGGTGCGTGCGTGCTACCGACGCGACCAACTCGCCCTGGCGCCCCCCCATATCGGCCTCCATGCGCCGCAGCCGCAAGGCTTCGGGCTTGGAGACATAACCCTTCTGCAGCAGCGTATCCTTGGCCTCGACCTCCTCTCGGATCATGCTGCGCTGACTTTGCACGCTGGCGAGTTGCGCATTGTAGCCCTTGATCTGCTCCTCGAGCTGGACGATGCGCTGACGCAACACGTTCTGCCGGGTGACGTAGCGGGCTCGCCGCGTGTCGAACAGATGGATCTGCGACTGCACCAGCTCCTGCGTTTCCCGATCCTTCGTTGCCAGCTCGGCCGGGAAAGTGATCCGATTGCGATTATGCTTCTCCGCATCGAGCCGAGCTTGACGGGCGATCAAGCCGCGCCGCTGGCCCTTCAGCATATCGAATCCAGACTTGGCCTGGATATCGGCCAGCTCGACCAACGGCTGACCGGCCGCTACGACGTCGCCATCCTTGACCAGCAGCGCATGGATGATCCCGCCTTCAAGATGCTGCACAACCTTGCGGTTTCCCTCGGGGTTGACGACACCAGGAGCAAGCGCGCCCCCTGCGATCGGAACCACCGCGCCCCACAGAACGAAGACGAACACGAAGCCGGCGATAACCGAGTAGCCCCATTTCACGGGATCGGCGATGGAGGTGGCAAGGCGCACCGTATCGACCCATTCGCCGTGCTCTACAGGTGGACTCGTTGTCATACGGTTCGCCTGCTCGAGCTCATGGTATCGGTGCGCAACTCCGCGTGATTGGCTCATGACCCCACTCCCTTGCCTTTGCCATCCGCTGCGACTTGCGGCAGCCTCTCCTCGGATTGCAGCGGCTTTTGTACCTCGCCGGTAAGCACGTGAAGCACTTCCTCGCGCGGGCCGAACATCGCGGAAATGCCGTCCTTCACGACCAGGATCTTGTCGGCCTGCGCCAAGGTCGAGGGGCGATGACCGACTATGATCAGCACGCAGCCTAGTGCCTTCAGTTGGGCGAGCGCATCGGCGAGCGCCAACTCGCCGGCCTGGTCGAGATTGGCGTTGGGTTCGTCGAGCACGATCAGCTTCGGTCCCCCGAACACTGCTCGCGCCAAGCCGATGCGCTGACGCTGCCCACCCGACAACCGTACGCCGCCATCGCCGATCTGGGTGTCGTAGCCCTGCGGCAAACCTTGGATGACATGGTGCGCGTTGGCCGTGAGCGCCGCGCGCAGAACGTCGTAATCCGAAGCAGGGCCCATGCGCGCGATGTTTTCCGCGACCGTACCAGAAAACAACTCGACGTCCTGCGGCAGGTAGCCGATCGAACGGCCCAATTGCAGGGGATCCCAGTTGCGCACATCCGAGCCGTCGATGCGCACGCAGCCGTCGACCGGTTCGGCAAGACCGACCAAGAGCCGGCACAGCGTACTCTTGCCCGCGCCCGACGGCCCAATCACGGCGATCGCCTCGCCCGGCTCGGCGTTGAACGTAACCCCGCACAAGATGCGCTGATTGCTGTTCGGCGCCAGAGAAACGAGGCCTGAGACATCGAGCCGGCCTTCCGGCGGTGGCAACAGCGTGCGCTCAGCCGGCGGGGGATAGCTCTCAATCTGCGTAGCCAGGCGTTGGTAGGCCTGACGCGCATGCAGAAAGTTCTTCCAGGCACCCAGAGCCAATTCCACTGGCGCCAGCGCGCGGCCCAGCATGATGGAGGCAGCGATCATACCGCCCGCGGTCAATTGGTTTTCAAGCACCAGCCACGCACCCACGCCAAGAATTGCGACCTGAACGAAGAACCGCACGAACTTGACGAGCGCCATGATGACGCCGCCGATCTCGTAGGCGCTGCGCAGCGCCTCGACGGCTGCCGAGTTCTCGCGCCGCCAGCGGTCGACCAGGGCGGGCAGGAAGCCCATGGCGCGCACTGATTCAGCGTTGCGAATTGTCAACTCGGCGATACGCATCGCCTTAGTGTGAACCGCACTCGCTACTTGGGACGGCTTGCGGGTCGCCCAATCCGTGGCGAACGTCAGCAGCAGCAGCAGCAGCGCAGAGATCAACGCAACAAGTCCCAGCGTGGGATGCAGCATCCAGATCAGCGCAATGAAAATTGGCGCCCACGGCATATCGAAAAATGCCACCAAGCCTTGCGTAGCGATGAAGTTCTGCACGGTGGCTAGATCGCGCAGCGGCTCTGCACCGTTACCGGAGCCCTGCAGCCTCGCAGTCACTCCGCTTTCCAGGTAAACCGGCCCGAGCCGGTCGTTCAGCCAGCTCCCCGCGCGCACCGTGATCGAATTGCGCAGCGTGTCGAGAATGCTCATCACAAGTATGGCAATGGCCGCCATCAGGGTCAGCATCACCAGCGTTTCGACCCGGCCTGATGCCAGGACGCGGTCATAGATCTGCAGCATGTAGATCGGTGCGGTCAGCATCAAGAGGTTGATGACCAGGCTGAACACCGCCACCACGATCATCGCAGAGCGAAGGTTCGTCACCGCTTCGGAGAGTGCATCCGTTCGTGACCCGGTCGCCCCACTCTCAATCCCAATACTGGCTGTTGCGCTGCTCACCTTGATTGCCTCGCTGGGAGTAGATTTTGGAATGTGATTGGGAAATCGCGCGCCACAACCGTCGAGCTGCAGAAGCCATCGGACGGGATCTAGAGCGCTTCCCGCTCGTCCTGAGCGAGAATGCGCCCTAGCTTCCCGGCAGGTGTCTCCGCAGCCCATCGGCGGTTGACGGCGATCAGAGATCGCCGCCGGTTGCCTTAGCCAAGACTGAGGAACCAGACTGCGCCGTTCGTTGCCGAGGTCGACTCGGAGAACGCCGTTGAGGACTCGCCCGCAATCGCAGACGTGAGCGTCAGCGTCTCGGCCAGTGTGTCGCCGCCGAACGCCTTGGCGTCGGCATTGGCGTTGCCGATATTGCCGACGATGTAGGCCATCGCCTTAACTTCCTTGTTGATCTTCACGGTCTCGTTGACATTCACGACCTTGTTGAAGTCGATCCGGAAGTCCTGATGAAATTTGGGAAGCGTGAAAGTCATTGGTCACTCCATCGGTTTGTTACTTCATTGAACCGGCGGTCCGGGCACACGCCCAATCCCGATCGGTCGAGAATGAAGGTACGTGCACGATCTCGACAAAGCGAATGCGCATAGGACGAACGGCCATTGGTTGGATGCAGGAACGATAATTATTCGTTCGGGATTATAGCTTGTCTCAGTTCTGTCATTTTTGCCGGGAGTTTCGAAAACCTTCATCACGTAAATGCTCTTTGAGTGGAACAACTTGAACGATTGCGTTGGATTCTTCGGCGCGCCGAACTGATCCGTACGCACCTTACGGCGACGAAGTCCCGGCTATCTAGGGATGAGCGGCTGTCTTCTAGAGCATTTTCCACCTGATCTGGGTCGCTACCCGTATCCGGCGTGGCGAAAGTAGTTCGCGCACTCGTCGGGTGCAAACGTCTTGATGAGGCGGCCGATCAGCTTCATCAGCGCCTTCACGGTGCGGGCCGCGCCCTTGCGC
>CAMDPA010000411.1 GCA_945903565.1 Devosia equisanguinis
GCGCAAGGGCGCGGCCCGCACCGTGAAGGCGCTGATGAAGCTGATCGGCCGCCTCATCAAGACGTTTGCACCCGACGAGTGCGCGAACTACTTTCGCCACGCCGGATACGGGTAGCGACCCAGATCAGGTGGAAAATGCTCTAGCTCGCGTTGCGGAGGCACGACGGCGCGGCTTCCGCTAACGCTTAACGGCATGTGTGAGGTGCGTATCGGGTATGAACGTCGAGCGCACGCGCGTCCGGCGCACGCACCTAACGCAGGATGCCCTATGTCCACTGCCGCGCAAATATTGGCCGACTATGCAACCGCGCTCCGCTACGAGGCAATCCCCGCGCGCGTGGTCGAGCGGGCGCGCGTCTGCCTCACCGATGCCGTCGGTTGCGCGGCGTTCGGCGCGCACTTTCCGTGGTCGCAAATGGTGCTCGACTTCGCCAAGGCAACCGGCGCGGGTGGACCGTGCCGATTGCCGGGCGTGCCTGGCGTCAGCCTGCATGTGCCGCAGGCCGCCCTTGCGCTGGGCACTTTCAGTCACGCCTTCGAGCTCGACAGCTTGCGCAATCCCAGCGCCGGCGTGCATCCGGGCGCAACCGTCGCCTTGCCGGCATTGGCGATGGCCCAGTCCTGCGGCGCAAGTGGCAAGGCGCTGCTGACCGCGATCGTTGCGGGCACGGAGATCATGGGTAGGATCGGCGTCGCTACGTTGCATTCGCCGGAGGCGCGCGGCTTTCATGCGCCGGGCATCTTCGGGCCGTTCGGCTCGGCGGCGGCTTGCGCATCGCTGCTGGGCCTTGATGCCGCAACGACGACGCAAGCGTTCGGAGTCGCCGGCTCTCTTGGCGGTGGTTTGTTGGCGTTTGCGAAGGCCGGCACCGGTGGGATGGTCAAACGGCTGCACATGGGGCGCGCTGCAGAGGGCGGCGTGATCGCGGTGGAGTTGGCACGGCGCGGTTTTGAAGGGCCCGCGACGGTCATTGAAGGCCGCTTCGGCATGCTCGAAGCCTACTGCGACAAGTCCGATCCAACAAAGCTCACAGCGGGCCTTGGGACCGTGTGGGAAATCGAGCGCCTTTGCATCAAGCCGTATGCACTTCACGTGACGGCGCAGCCCTCGGTGCAGCTGATCCGCCAATGGATGGCCGAGCACGGCTTCGGTGGCGATGACATTGCGGAGTTGACGATCTGGGCCTCGCCTAAGGTCGTCTCGCATCATTCCAACGCCAGCCCCGTCGACGTGATGAGCGCGCAATATTCGACGCCGTTCACCGTGGCGCTGGCCTGTTATCACGACCCTAACAACCCCGAAGTGTTCAATGACACGACGCTGGCGGACGCGCGCGTACGTAAGCTGGCGGGGCAGATCCGCATCGTCGAGCGGCCGCAGGACATCGCCACCATGGGTGTCGCGATGGGGATCGTGCTGAAGGACGGCCGTCGGATCGACGGCAGCCTCGATGCCTTCCGCGGCACGCCCGAGCAGCCGTTCACATCGGCCGATCTGCGCACCAAGTTCGATAACGTCACCCGGCGGATGGATGCTGGCCTTAGTGCGCGCCTGTTCGAGACGCTGATGGCAATCGAGACGGTAGCGGACGTGCGCACGATTGAGCTGGCATGAGGCGACAATGGCGCGGTCCGAATGAACGATAGCAACGCTCAACCCCTCGCCCCCAACCTGATCGCTGCGGAGGTCGACGGGGGACGTATTGCGGAGAATATCCTGCAGTTTGCGCGGCTGCTGCGTTCGGCCGGTCTCCCGATCGGCTCGGACCGCGTGATCCTGGCCACCCGCGCGACGCTCGCGGCTGGCATCGAGAGCCCGAGCATCCTGTATTGGACGCTTCACACGAGCCTCGTTTCCAAGCCCGAGCATCACGAGATCTTCGACCAGGCTTTCTACCTGTTCTGGAAGGATCCCGGCTTCCTGCAGCAGATGCTGTCGGTGATGGTTCCGTCGCTGCGTGAGGACAATGCGCCGAAAACGCCGGAGCTCGCCCGCCGCCTGCGCGAGCCGCTGATGTCCAACCGGCCTAAGCTCGAGATCGCGCAGGAGGAGCATATCGAGATCGACATGTCCGGCACGGCGAGCGCGGAGGAACAGCTCAAGGCCAAGGACTTTGAGCAGATGAGCGCGGAGGAACAGGCGCGTGCGCGGGCTGCGATCCAGCGGATGAGTCTCCTCATGGAGGAGGTGCCGACGCGCCGGTTCGTGGCGTCGCGGAGCGGCGGCCGCATCGATCTCAGGCGGGTGATGCGCGGGATGGCTGCGCGCGGACCCGATTATGTGAAGCTCGAGTTCAAGGCGCGGCGCTGGCGCACGCCGCCGCTGGTCGTGCTGTGCGACATCTCCGGCAGCATGGACGCCTACGCCCGCATGATGCTCCACTTCCTCTACGCGGTGACCAATGCACGCGACCGAGTTCATGCCTTTCTGTTCGGCACGCGCCTGACACATGTGACGCGGGCACTGAAGGGCCGCGATCCCGACCGGGCGATCGCGCAAGTCGCGCATGAGGTCAAGGATTGGGCCGGGGGGACGCGTATCGGTCAAAGCGTGGAGGACTTCAATAGGTTGTGGGCGCGCCGCGTGCTCGGCCAGAACGCTTCGGTGCTGTTGATTACCGACGGTCTCGACCGAGAGGGCGGCGCGGGGCTGGGGGCGGCTTCCCGGCGGCTGCGCGCCTCGTCGCGCCGTCTCGTATGGTTGAACCCGCTTATGCGCTATGATGGCTACAGCCCACTGGCCCTTGGTGCGCGCGAGCTGAAACCCCACGTCAGCGAAATGCGCCCCTGCCACAACCTGAACAGCCTGGAGAGCCTGGCGCGCTCGCTTGCTCGCGGTCACCGGTAACACGCATGAAGTTCGGCACGATCCCCACCGACGAGGCCTTGGGTGCGATTCTCGCGCACTCTTTGCAGACGCGCGTCGGCATCATCAAGAAGGGGCGACCGCTCAACGCCGGCGACATCGAAAAGCTGAAGGCCGCCGGTTTCGACAGCGTCATGGCCGCGCGACTGGGCGACGACGACGTACCCGAGGACGATGCCGCCGCTGTCGTGGCGCGGGCTATCGCGGGAACCGGCGTGCGCGTGGCCGAGCCGTTTACCGGGCGCTGCAATCTCTACGCGGAAGCAGCCGGCGTGGTGCAGCTGGAGACGAGCACGCTGCACGCGATCAATCGCATCGACGAGGCGCTGACGATCGCGACGGTGCCGCCGTTCGAGCGGGTCGAGGCCGGTCAGATGCTGGCGACCGTCAAGATCATTCCGTTCGCTGTCGCCGAGCCGACCGTGGCCAACGCCGTAACGCTGTCGGAGGGCGGGCTCGTTTCGGTTTCGCCATTTACGCGCAAGCGCGCGGGCCTGATCCTGACGCGGCTTTCCAACACCAAGTCCAGCGTGCTCGCAAAGCGCGAGCGGGTGATGGCCGAGCGGCTGGCCAGCCTTGGCAGCGAGTTGGCCGCCACGGTTTCCGTGGCGCATGAGACGGCTGCCGTCGCCGAGGCGATCGCTTCTCTTGCCAAGCAGGGCCGCGATCCCATCATCGTGTTTGCCGCGTCGGCGATCGTCGACCGCAACGACGTTATCCCTGCGGCACTGGTCGCGGCGGGCGGCGCGGTAACGCATCTGGGCATGCCCGTCGACCCCGGCAACCTGATGATGACCGGTAAGCTTGGTCGGATCGACGTGCTGGGAGCGCCGAGCTGCGCGGGAAGTCCGAAGCTCAATGGTTTCGACTGGGTGTTGGAACGCCTCGTCGCGGGGATGCGCGTGGGCCCCGCAGAGATACAGGCGATGGGGGTCGGCGGACTGTTAAAGGAGATCCCGACACGGCCACAGCCGCGCGAGGCGGACGAGGATCTGGCACGGCGCGAAAAGCGCGTCGCCTGCATCGTTTTGGCCGCGGGACGTTCGAGCCGCATGGGGCCGCGCAACAAGCTGACCGAGGAGCTGGCCGGGCGGCCTATTGTGCGCCGCGCGGTGGAGGCTGCGCTTGCGAGCCGTTGCCGGCCCGTCGTCGTCGTCACGGGCCATCAGGCCGAGGCGGTGGCGGCCGCGCTCGAGGGGCTCGAGGTCGGCATCGTGCACAATCCGGATTTCGCCGCGGGCATGAGCACGTCGCTCAAGGCGGGGCTTGCCGCGCTGCCCGACAGGCTCGATGGCGCGATCGTTGCGCTCGGCGACATGCCGGAGATCGGGCCGGCGCACCTCGATCGCATGATCTCCGCATTCGAGCCCAAGGAAGGCCGGTCGATCATCGTGCCGGTGTTTGAAGGGCGGCGCGGCAATCCGGTGCTGTGGGGGGCAGAGCTGTTTCCTGCGATGGCAGCGCTTTCCGGAGATGTGGGTGCGCGTCAGGTCGTCGCCGACAATGCCGACTGCGTGGTCGAACTCGACCTTCAAACGCCTGCCGTGCTGGTCGATGTGGATACGCCGGAAGCGTTGGCCGAGGTGCGCGCACGCCGCGGCGGGTGATCGGGTGATTCGGCTGTCACACTGCGATGATCCACCGCACTGCGGCGCTGAGGGCGCCACTTATCCCCAGCTTCGTGTGCTGTAGCAGACTGTCTGCAAATCCGGTGTCCGACCTCGATCCAAAGCCCGATGCGCAGGGGCTCGGAAGGGGGACGAGGTGCAAAGTTTTTTGATGTAGGGCCGATCAAGCCCTTTAAAGAATTAGATTTGATGCCGACATTTCAAACTAGAGCATTTTCCACCTGATCTGGGTCGCTACCCGTATCCGGCGTGGCGAAAGTAGTTCGCGCACTCGTCGGGTGCAAACGTCTTGATGAGGCGGCCGATCAGCTTCATCAGCGCCTTCACGGTGCGGGCCGCGCCCTTGCGCAGC
>CAMDPA010000412.1 GCA_945903565.1 Devosia equisanguinis
CACCGGCAGCCGCGGCAATGCCGCTCCAGCCGGCCAGCAGCATCACGAACGCGAGCACTGCACTGAACCGACGCACGTTCCCACCCGCTTTTCCCAGCATTGCACCGCGCGTACGAAATTAGTCGCGCAGCGATCCCTTTGACGAAATCTCGCATAAGGGTTCGCCGACACTGTGACCGAAACATGGTTCATGAATGGTTTACGCAGCGCTACCTACTGCACCTTCAACCCGATCTCCTTGATCAGAGGCGCCCACAGCGCGATCTCGTCCTTCACGAAGCTTGCGAGTTGCGCCCGGTCGAGATCAGGCGAAATCAGCGCATCGCGCTCGAACACGCGGCGCACCCCCGGCAACTTCACGACACGGCGCACCTCGGCCGAAAGCCGGGCCGCGATCGGCTCGGGCAGGTTTTTCGGCCCGCACACCCAAAACCAGGTGAGGCCGTTCACATCGAAGCCCTGCTCCTTGAACGTCGCGACGTCGGGTAGCGCGGGGTTGCGCTCCGGTGCGGTGAGTCCGAGCGCCACAACCGCACCCGAGCGCACCTGCTCGCTCGCGTTGATGACCGGCGACATCACCAGGCCGATGTGATTGCCGAGCAGATCCTTCATGCCGTCGCCCGAACTTTTATAGGGCACGTGCAGCAGGTCGATGCCGGTGCGCCGCTTGGCCTGCTCGATCAGCAGATGCCCGAGCGACGCCGTACCAGGCGATGCTGCCGTGATCCCCGTCTTGCCCGACGCCTTGAGCGCGGCCAGCGTCTTGATCCCCTGGCCGGGATTGGCAACCAGCACATAGGCATCGCCCGCGACCATGCCGAGATGGGTGAAGTCGGTCGCCGGATTGTACCCGACACTGGGATTGATCAGCGGCGCCGTGATCTGCGGGCCCGAGCCGCACATCAGCAGCGTGTAGCCGTCCTGCGCGGCATTCGCGACCGCAGCCGACGCCGTCGTGCCGCTGCTGCCAGGACGGTTTTCCACGACAATCTGCTGTCCCAGCGCATTCGATAATTCCGGCCCGATCAGGCGCGCGAAGATATCCGCGGTGCCGCCGGCCGAGAACGCGACCATCATACGGATCGGCTTTGACGGCCATTCCTGAGCCTGAACTGGGGTATGCGCCATGGCGGCGCCCAGCATTGCAAAGCCGCCAAGCAACGCGCTTCGCAGCCCGGTGGAGATGAACATGGACATTCCCGGCAGTCCTTCCGTGATCGTGCCTGCATGGCGCAGGTGCTCAGGCCGGATCGATTTATTGGGGACTGCGCCGCTCACGTCAACGCAGTCGATTTTCTGGAAGCCAGGTCCCACCTGCGAACGCCGACTATTGACGTGGCTCGCGCGAGCTTATTGAAATGGCGTTTCAATCATCGACTACCGCCGCCCCCACCCGCGATGGAGCCCGCACATGAGCGTCGCCGCTGCCTCGATCACCGCCAAGCCGATGAGCCAGGTGCTCGGCGCCCGCATCGAGGGCATCGACCTGAGCACCGACTACGGCGAGGAGACGCGCCGCGTCATCCGCGATGCCTTCGCCCGTTACTCGGTGTTGTGCTTCCCCGGCCAGGACATCAGCTACGAGGATCAGGTGCGCTTCGCCGCGATCTTCGGCAAGGCCGACGACAAGAAGCTCAAGAATGAGGAGAAGGGCACCGGCACGGCCCGCGCTCGGGGCGTGATGTACGTCACCAACATCCGCGAAAACGGCAAGCAGATCGGCTCTTTGCCCGATGGCGAGATGCACTTCCACTCCGACGGTTCGCATCGCAACCCGCCCTACCGCGCCACGACGCTGTATGCGATCGAGATTCCCTCGCGCGGCGGCGAAACCAAATTCGCCAATCTCTATGCCGCCTACGACGCCTTGCACGAAACGACGAAACAACGGCTGGAAGGGCTCGTGTGCAAATACGTCTACAAGGTCGATGCGACCCTGCGCGAGCAAACCGACGAGCAGGACGAATCGCTATCCAACGCCGCCCATCCCCTGGTGAAAACGCACCCCGACACCGGCCGCAAGTCGCTGTACCTCAGCCGCTTGATGTCGCGCTACATCGTCGGCATGGACCGCGCCGAAAGCGACATGCTGCTGGCCGAACTGTTCGACCACGCCGAACGCCCCGAGTTCGTGCATGCGCATGTCTGGACGCCCAAGGACATCGTGATCTGGGACAATCGCTGCACCAACCACGCACGCAACGATTTCCCCCGCGAGGAAACCCGCCTGCTGCGCCGCATCACCGTCTCCGAACCAACCGACACCGGCCCGGCGGCGGCCGGGTATTGACGGCATTATTGAGCCGCAAACGATACCCGCGGACGTCGGGTCCAAACCTCCCCATTGCGTTCCCGGAAGCCGAGTGAAGCGAGGCTATCCGGGATCTTCAACCTTCTCAGACGGGTCAACACCCCCGGTCTGCGCACCGATCACTTTGCCTTGTCGTGCGATTCACGACTTCGCCCGACAAGTGGGGATAGGATCCCACGGCCGCTTGGCGCACCGCTGCCGTCTGGGGTAGACACCGGCACGCATAGGATTCCTGCGCTCGGGCGCAGCCGGAGGGTGAGGCTATGGCCGCGGCCAGCAGCAAGAAGACACGCATCAAGGTCGTCGCCGAACGCAAGCCCGGCATTCTGCCCGCGCAGGCGATCCGCCGCCTGATCGAAGACGGCGCGATCAAGATCGCCCAGCCACTCGTCGACAAGCAGCTTCAGCCCGCGAGTCTCGATTTGCGGCTCGGCCGGGTCGCCTATCGCGTCCGCGCGAGCTTCCTGGCCGGTCCCGGCGCGACGGTAACGCAGCGGCTCGACGCGCTGTCGATGCACGAAATTCCGCTGACCGATGGCGCCGTATTGGAGACCGGCTGCGTGTACGTCGTGCCGCTGCAGGAAAGCGTCGCGCTGCCCGAGCATCTGTCGGCCGCCACCAATCCGAAGAGCTCGACCGGCCGCCTCGACGTGTTCACGCGTGTGATCTGCGATGGCGTCGGCGCGTTCGATCAGATCCCCGCCGGTTACAATGGCCCGCTCTACGCGGAGATCTGCCCGCAGACGTTCCCGGTGCTGGTGCGTACCGGCAGCCGGCTGTCGCAAATCCGCTTCCGTTCCGGCGATGTCGAGCACGACGACGCGGCGCTGCGCGAGTTGCACAAGAATCAGAAGCTGGTCTCTGGATCGGCAGTCGATATCGCCGACGGCATCGCGGTATCGGTGGATCTGTCGGGCGGCCCGGACGGCCTCGTCGGCTATCGGGCGCGGCATCACACCGGCCTCGTCGATGTCGATGTCGTCGGCGCCTGCCCCATGCTCGACTACTGGGACCCGATCCCCGCGCACAAGTCGCGGCGGCTGATCCTCGATCCCAACGAGTTCTACATCCTGGCCTCGAAGGAGGCCGTGCACGTGCCGCCCACGCACGCCGCCGAGATGGTGCCGTTCAACCCGCTAGTCGGCGAGTTCCGCGTGCACTACGCCGGTTTCTTCGATCCCGGCTTCGGCCACGACGCCGCTGGCGGCAAGGGCTCGAAAGCCGTGCTGGAAGTGCGCTCACACAAGGTGCCGTTCGTGCTCGAAGACGGCCAGATCATCGGCCGCCTGATCTATGAGCCACTGACCGAACTGCCCGAAAAGCTCTACGGCCAGGACCTGGGCTCCCACTATCAAGCGCAAGGGCTGAAGCTATCGAAGCATTTCAGGTAGGCGCTCGATTCCCACATGCACACTTCGTCGCCTGCTCCGGAAGTCTCCGTCATCATCGCCTCCTACAATGGCGAGCGCTACATCGCGGAAGCCGTCGGCTCCATCCTCGGGCAGACGTGGCGAGATCTTGAGCTCGTGGTGGTGGACGATGGTAGCACCGATGGAACGCGCGCTATCCTGCACGGCATCGCCGCCCGCGACGATCGGCTGCGCGTCATCGAAAAAGACAACGAAGGGCTGATCGCGACCCTCAATCGCGGCATCGCGGACGCTCGCGGTCCCTACATCGCACGCCTTGACCACGACGACGTATCGCGTCCGGAAAGGATCGAACGGCAGGTTGAGTTTCTGAAGGCCAACCCGGACTATGTCGCGGTCGGCTGTCTGATGCAGGCGATGCAGGCCGATGGCACATATGTCGGCACGCCGCGCATTCGCTACGAGAAGCTGCAGCACAAACCGGGCGAGTTTCCGCCTCGACAGCAATGGCTGTACGGCCCGACACCGATGATACGCGCCGACGCATTGCGCAAAGCGGGAGGCTATCGGACGAAGTTCGTCGCCTCAGAGGATCGCGATCTGTGCTGGCGGCTCGGCGCGCTCGGCCCAATGGAACGCCTGCCGGAGGTGCTGGTCGACTACCGCTATCACGATAGCAACATGAGCCGGCTGAAACGACGCACCCAGGTTTATTCGGCGCTGATGGCCGACCTTTCCGCTATTGCCGCGCATTTCGGCCTCGACGACACGCCGATTATTGACCGCATCGACATCGGCGAAAACTATGGTCCCGTGGTCGAGTCCTATCGCGAACTCCTTCGTCCACACTATCCAATCGACAGCTTCTTATTGTTCTACCAGATGCGCTCCGAGTGAGGTGGCCCCGCTTGTTCGGACAGATTTTCCGCTGCGATAAGTGGAGGCTCTGCCGGGGTTAGAGCGCTTTCCACTTGATGTGAATCAAAACAGTTACAGGGGATTCCCTCGAACGCGCAAATCAGATTCGGATTCCACCGGCAGCAACGGCGGGGATCGCGATGGCGAAGGGATACTCGAAAGATCTCAGGGTGCGGGCCGTCGCGCTCGTCGAGGAAGGAGAGAGCAGACGGGAAGCTGCGCGTCTGCTCGGTCTGGGG
>CAMDPA010000413.1 GCA_945903565.1 Devosia equisanguinis
CGCGCCTTGATCCACCAGTCGCGGCAGTCCTGCTCGCTCGCGAACCGCGCCTCGAACTCGGCGGCGGTCTTGGGAAAATCCCGCCACAGATCATCCGACTTATGCTGTGTCATGGCGCCAACTCCTGGTTGTCGCCGGTAGACCATGCAATTGCGCTGAATTTGAGGGACCTGAGGCAAGGGGATAGGTATGGTTCCTCGGTACCAAGCATGCGCGCTTCAGCGATTTCGTGCGCAATCCATTCGCCGTGTTGCGCTATTTGCGCGATCTCGCCAACGGGCGGGACAAGCGCCATCTCGGGCACAATCCGGCCGGTGGGGCGATGATCGTCGCGCTGCTGGTGGTGCTGGCGGTGATTTCAGTAACTGGCGTGATGCAGTTGACCAATCGCTTTTTTGGCGTGGTCTGGGTCGAGGACCTTCACCACTATGCGGCGAATGTGCTGCTGGTGATGATACCCTTGCACGTTCTGGGCGTCGTGATCTCCAGCGCGCTGCATCGGGAGAACCTGCTTGGATCAATGATCACGGGGCGCAAAGCGCTCGACGCGCCGGAGACCGTTACATCGGAATTGCGGGAAGCGCGGATCTTCGACCGCATCAGGACCAGCGAAGGTGTGCTGGTGCTGCTCGTTGCCATGGGCGTTGCCGGGGCTTGGGGCGTGCTCGAGACCGGCCGGCGCGAAGTGCACGTAGTGGTGGACGAAAAGCAGCCGATCGTCGAATCCGGGCCGTCGCCCGAAGCAACTGAAATGAGCCGCACGGCGCAGGAACGGGCCCCCCAGAAGGATCGCCTCGACTACGTCGCCAGTGCGCCGTTGAACGCATCACGAGCCTGGCTTATTTCGAGCGGCGGCCGGCTGTACGACAATTGGTTCGTGGCACTGGGCGTGAAGGGGCCGGTGACCACGCACGTATCCTGGCCGCGGGACAACACGATTATCTCGGGCGATCAGACGTGGTGCTGCAAGTCGTGTCACGGGTGGGATTATCTGGGGCGCGAAGGTCAATATCGAACCGGCCCGTCGGCGACGGGGATCAACGGCGTCCAGCGTGCCAAGGGACGGACGCCTGAGATGCTCATGGGCATCCTCGGTAACAGCAAGCATGGTTTCACAGATGAGATCATGCCGGTCGATGTAAAGTATCGATTGGCGCTGTTCCTGTCGCAGGGCCAGCACACCGCGCGCAGCTATATTCAGCCCGACAACACGGTGAAGGGCAACGCCGTCCAGGGGCAGGCCATCTACGAGAACGTCTGCGCGGCATGTCACGGCTTTGACGGCAAGGCGCTCAAGCTTGGAGTGTCGTCGGATCCACTCTACAATGGGGTGCCCCAGTTCGTCGGCTCGAAGGCGGCGGCGAATCCGACTGACGGGCTGCACAAGATCAGGAATGGCCACCCCGGGGCGATCATGGTGTCGCTGCGCGCGTTCCCAATGGAACACGCGGCCAACGTTCTCGCCTATGTGCAAACGTTGCCGCAGCAATGACGCACAGCCGGCGCACCGCCGGACCGGCCGTCCGAACGTCTTAGCTCGCGGGTGTGGACACCGTGCCCGCCACGGCACTAAATCCGGGGCAACAACGATCGCGAACCGATCGCCCCGGAGGAAACGCATGAGCCGTTACAAGGAAGTCTACGCGCGCTGGCAGCAGGATCCCGAAGCTTTCTGGGCCGAAGCCGCCAAGGACATCTCCTGGTACAAGCTGTGGGACAAGGTGTTCGATCCGTACATGGGCGAGTACGGCCGCTGGTTTTCGGGCGCTGAGTGCAACACCGCCTACAACTGCCTCGACCGCCACGTCGAGCGCGGGCGCGGCGACCAGAAGGCGCTGACTTTCGATAGCGCCTATACCAAGACAAGCGAGAGCTTCACTTACGCAGCGATGACCCACGAGGTCGCGACGCTGGCCGGCATCCTGCACGATCTGGGCGTGCGCAAGGGCGACCGGGTCATCATCTACATGCCGATGATCCCCGAGGCGGTGTTCGGCATGTTGGCGTGCGCGCGGATCGGCGCGGTGCATTCGGTGGTGTTCGGCGGGTTCGCGGCACCGGAGTTGGCCACCCGCATCAACGATTCAAAGCCAGTGGCAATCTTATCGGCGTCGTGCGGGATCGAGCCAAACCGGATGATCGCCTACAAGCCGCTGCTCGACAAGGCGATCGAGCTCAGCGCGCACAAGCCGCAACATTGCCTGGTGCTGCAGCGACCGCAGGAAAAGGCCGCGATGGGCCCGCGCGATCATGATTGGGCCGATCTCGTCACGCAGGCGAAGGCGGGCGGGCGCAAGGCCGGTTGCGTGTCGGTTGCCGCGACCGATCCGCTGTACATCCTCTACACGTCCGGCACCACGGGTGAGCCCAAAGGTGTGGTGCGCGACAACGGCGGCCACATGGTCGCGCTGAAGTGGACCATGCGCAACCACTACGGCATCGAGCCCGGCGAGGTGTTCTGGGCCGCGTCCGATATCGGCTGGGTGGTGGGGCATTCCTACATCGTGTATGCGCCGCTGCTGCATGGCGCGACGACGGTCTTGTACGAGGGCAAGCCGGTAGGCACGCCGGACGCGGGCGCCTACTGGCGAATGATCGCGGAGCATCGGGTGGCCGCGATGTTCACGGCGCCGACAGCGTTCCGCGCGATCAAGAAGGAGGATCCCGACGCCAAGCTGATCGGGAACTACGACCTGCGCGGTTTCCGAACGTTGTTCCTGGCGGGCGAGCGCGCCGATCCCGAGACGATCAAGTGGGCGGAGGCGGCGCTGGGCGTGCCCGTGCTCGATCACTGGTGGCAGACCGAGACGGCCTGGCCGATCTGCGGCAATCCCGTGGGGCTCGGCACGCTGCCGGTGAAGCACGGTTCCGCCGCCGTACCGATGCCGGGCTACGATCTGCACGTGCTCGACGACAAGGGGCAGCCGGTCGCCCCGGGCGAGACAGGCACGCTAGCCGTGAAGTTGCCGCTGCCGCCGGGCGCGCTGCCGACGCTGTGGAACAACCCGGAGCGGTTCCGCAAAAGCTATCTCGCGGATCTGCCCGGCTACTACACCACGTCGGATGCGGGGTACATCGACGCGGATGGTTACGCCTACGTGATGGCGCGCACGGACGATGTGATCAACGTCGCCGGCCATCGGTTGTCGACGGGGCAGATGGAGGAAGTCCTCGCCAAGCATAAGGACGTGGCGGAGTGCGCTGTTGTTGGTGTCGCCGATCAGTTGAAGGGGCAGATCCCTGCCGGGTTCGTGGTGCTCAAGTCCGGCGTCAACCGGCCCGACGCGGACATCGCCGGCGAGGTCGTGAAGCTGGTACGTGACGAGATCGGCGCCGTCGCCGGGCTGAAGGACGTGTACGTGGTCAAGCGGCTACCCAAGACGCGGTCGGGCAAGATCCTGCGCGGCACCATCCGGCAGATCGCCGACGGCGACACCTGGAAGATGCCCGCCACCATCGAGGACGCCGGCGCGCTGGACGACATCGCGGTGGTGTTGAAGGGGCGGTAGTCATTGGTGAGGAACCCGCTCGGCCCACGCTGTTCCGCAACGCATGCCGAACGGGGAATTGTTGCAGTCAGTTGCGGCAGCGTCACGCTCTTGATTCAGTCGAAAGTGGAGCCCCCACCTTACGGCGATACCACCACTGCGCTGATCGTCAGCCCACGACTCCCCGTTCGAACAACATGCCTTCGCTGTTCCTAGTCACTTCGGCGCGCGGCGCAAAAGGCGTAGATCCACCTTTGAGGCCCCCTCGTTGTGGCAATATTAAATTCCGGCGAGCCCGCTAAGCTCGGAGCATCTCAGGCTCCGATGCGGGATCATTCTCATGCGGTATGTAAAGAAGTACGGGCCACGCAGGGACAAGAGCGACCACCGTAGTCGTGACCGGGGTGACGACGACACGATCCGCCCCGATCGTGACCACCGTAATAACGACGACCGCGATATGGGTGACCGCGGTCGGGATGGGGGCGACGGCGATATCCGTCGCGATAGAGACCATCACGATGGAGCCCATCGCGACGACGCTCTCCCTGACGACGCCCCCCGCGATAGCCACCGGTACGCCAATGGTGGCCACGATGACGACCATCGCGATCGCGACCACTATGATCACGGCCACCACGGAAACGCCCGTCATGCCGGCGGCGGAGGCGAAAGTGACCATCGCCATGACGCCCTCCACTCCAACGGCCGCCCCGATCACGACCACCACGGCCCGCGTGGCGATACAGATGTGCCTACTCCCGTCACCGCTCAGCCTGAGCCCGGTTCCATCGCGACCGGCTCGTCGCCGCCGGATACCGGTGCGTTTCTGTTCGAACCCCTGCAGTTTTCGCCGCCGCCCGCACCATTTTCAGCGACGTGGCCGGCCGAGACTACGCCTTTCGATACCGGCGCATGGCATGTGAACTCGGGCAATGAAGGGTCTGCCATAACCGCAATTGTCGGCGGCAGTTCGCTTGCAATTGGCGACAGCACGCTGGCAACCGGAGAGGTTTCGAGCCATATACGCGATACCGGCCCGGTTACGACGCTGCATGCAAGTGCCACGTTCACGGCCACCGCCCAAACATTCAATGCCAGCCCGGCCCTGGCCTACGCCCAGACGTATGCCGACGTCTCCGGCGCCGACTACGTCTTCCGATACACCATGACATACTATGCGATGGACGGGGACACGATGATTGAGGTGGCCCCGCTTGTTCGGACAGATTTTCCGCTGCGATAAGTGGAGGCTCTGCCGGGGTTAGACTGCCGAGCGGATCGGCAGGATGCAGTGTGGTCCGAAGTATGCCCGATCGGGCGTCATGCCGTCGAGGCTCGAGTGCGGG
>CAMDPA010000414.1 GCA_945903565.1 Devosia equisanguinis
AGCGTCTGCCCTTCTTGGTCCGATGATCCGGGATAGCTTCGAGGGCTTGGAACAAGGTCAGCGCGTTCATCGGTGGTCTCCGTCGGGCGGAGACCGTTAGAACTCTGTTCGCGCCGCCATCATACGCGGTGAATTGAATCACCCTGCCCTCCACCCACTCTCCCATCAAACTTTGCAACTTATCCCCAATACCTATTGCAATGCTTCCAGCCCAGACTATTTTCACCAGCCGTTGAGACCAGCGGGGTCTCGGATCGAACCGGCCGGGCGGCCGGAAGCCGTTGGCTTGAAACCCAGCGGTTCGATTAAGCGGTACTCGGAGGACAGTCGTCCATCATGGCACCAGCTTCCAAGGTGAAGCGGCCTCGGCGTGCACACACAGCGCGCTCATGCCTTGGTCCGGTTGCGGATCTCGAGGCGCATCTGCCCCCGGAATGGTGGCGCAGCCTGTTCAACGCGCTGTACGTCAAGACCGACGGCGATGTCGTCGAGAACTCCGAGAACACCCGGCGCGAGGTGGACTTCATCGTCGCCGCCGCCGCGATCCAGCCGCACAGCCAGATCCTCGACCTGTGCTGCGGCCAGGGCCGCCATTGCATCGAGCTGGCTCGGCGCGGCTTCAAGGACGTCACCGGCGTCGACCGCTCCCGCTACCTGATCCGCCTCGCCCGCAAGCGCGCGCAGGCCGAGAACCTGCAGGTCGTGTTCAAGGAAGGCGACGCGCGCAACCCGCGCCTGACCGAGAACAGCTTCGACTGCGTCGCCATCATGGGCAACTCGTTCGGCTACTTCTCCAACAAGCAGGACGACGAGAAGGTGCTGGCGACGGTCGGCAAGATCCTGCGCCTCAGCGGCCAGCTCGTGCTCGACATCACCGACGGCGCGTATATGTCGGAGCACTTCGAGCGGCGCTCGTGGGAGTGGATCGACGAGCACCATTTCGTCTGCCGCGAGCGTTCGATCAGCCAGGACGGCGAGCGCCTGATCAGCCGCGAGGTGATCGTCCACGACGAGATGGGCGTGATCGCCGACCAGTTCTACGCCGAACGGCTCTATACGAAAGACGCCATCCAGCGCCTGCTGGAGAAGTGTGGCTTCCGCAACGTGCGCCATCACGGGCACACCGATACCGTGTCCGATCGCGACCAGGATCTCGGCATGATGGCGCGCCGGCTGCTGATCACGGCGGATGCGCCGCAGCGCGCGGCCAAGGCCCGCGGCAAGGCCCCGGTGATCGACGTCACCGTACTCCTGGGCGATCCGCGCCTGCCCGATACCGTGAAGCTCAATGGCCAGTTCAATCCCGAAGATATGGATACCGTCCGCCGGCTGAAGGATGCGCTGGCGGAACTGCCGGGCTATCGCTTCCGTTATCTCGACAATCACAAGACGCTGGAGCGCGATCTCGCCGGGCTGCGCACCGACCTCGTGTTCAACCTGTGCGATGAAGGGCTCAACAACGACCCCTTCAAGGAACTGCACGTTCCCGCGATGCTCGACGCGCTGGGGCTGCCGTACACCGGCGCCAATCCCGGCGCGCTGGCGGCGTGTTACGACAAGGGCCTCGTGCGCGCCGTCGCGATGACGCTGGACGTGCCCGTGCCGCTCGAAACCTACGTGCGGGCCGGCGACCAGGGCGCGACGCTGCCGTCGGTGTTCCCCGCGATCCTGAAGCCGAACTTCGGCGACAGCTCGCAGGGCATCACGAAGGATGCCGTCGTCAAGAACACCAAGGGCCTGCTCGACTACCTCGACAAGCTGCGCGCGGAGTTCCCACGCCGGCCGATCCTGGTGCAGGAATACCTGACGGGTGCGGAGTATTCGGTCAGCCTGATCGGCAATCCCGAGCAGGGCCTGCGCGCGCTGCCGATCCTGGAGGTCGACTACTCCAAGCTCGATCCCAAACTGCCGCGCATTCTCGGCTACGAGTCGAAGTGGGAGCCGGGCAGTCCGTATTGGACGCAGATCAGCTACCACGAGGCCAACCTGGCCGATCACCTGCAAGGTCAGTTGATCGAGCACTCCGCCCGCCTGTTCGAGCGGCTCGGCTGTCGCGAATATGCGCGCTTCGATTTCCGCGCGGACGCGAAAGGCGAGATCAAGTTGCTCGAGGTCAATCCCAATCCCGGCTGGTGCTGGGACGGCAAGCTCAACCTGATGGCCGGTTACGCGGGCATCCGCTATCCCGAGCTGCTTCGGCAAATCTTGCAGGCGGCCGAAGAGCGGATCGGGTTGGTGCCGAAGGGCCAGCAGCCACAAGGGGCCGCCCCAGGCAACGGCAACGGTCATGCATCCGCCGGCAGCGGGTCACAATCGCCTGCGGTGCCGTCGCCGATGATGGCCGCACCGTCGACCGGGCATTGAGCACATGACAAACATCCTCGCGACCGGGCCCGATGATGGCCCGGTGCTGCTGCTGGCCCACGGCGCCGGCGCGGCGATGGACAGCCCGTTCATGACGCTGATTGCCGAGCTGCTCGCTGAGCGCGGATTGGCGACGGCGCGGTTCGAGTTCGCCTACATGGCGGCGCGGCGCGAGAGCACCAAGCGCCGTCCTCCGCCCAAGGCCGAAACGCTGGCGCCGGAGTATGAGGCCGCCGTCGAAGTGGCGCGGCAGCGCTGGCCGGAGCGGCAACTCCTGATCGGCGGCAAGTCGATGGGCGGGCGCGTCGCGAGCTATATCGCCGACGCGACGTTCGCGAAGGGGCACTGCGCCGGTCTCGTATGCCTGGGCTATCCGTTCCACCCGCCGACCCAGCCGACGCAACTGCGCACCACGCATCTCGTCGCGATGGCCTGTCCGGCGCTGATCGTGCAGGGCGAACGCGATCCGTTCGGCTCGCGCGCCGAAGTCGAGGCGATGAGCTTGTCCGCGCAGATCGCGTTCCATTGGGCCGGCGACGGCGACCACGACCTCGGCCCCCGCGGCGGCAAGGGCTTCACCCGCAAAGGCAACCTGCAGGCGGCGGCAGATGCAATCGCAGCGTTTGCGGCAGGGCGCGCGACTGCCTGATTTTGTAGGGCGGGCAAGCGCATTGCGCGCAGCCCGCCGATGCCTCGCGCAACTTCGGCGGGCTGCGCGCTATCGCGCTTGACCGCCCTACGCGCTACTCCACGAACGTGCGCCCCGCGCGGTCCTCGATCTCGACCAACCATAGGTCTTCGTCGAACTCGGCTTGGCGCGCGATGTAGGCATCGACGTCGCGTTCGGGTGCGCCGTCGGGATCAAGATGCGGCACGAGAAAGCGCTCCGGCCCGGTCTCCGACAGCGTTGCCGGCGCCGGGCCAAGCAGCTTGGCGCGCCCGTCGAGCATCGCCACCTTGACGAACAGCGCCCCGCGATCGTCGTCGCCATGACGCACCACGAACGCCGCCGCCCCCCCCGCCTGACACCGCCGGATCAGCGCTTTCACCCATAACTCGGTCGATATCCGCATGCCCCAGGAGATAGGCCAGCCGTGCGCGGCGGGCAAGCGTGGCGAGCCCGCTCGAAGGTCGGGAGTCACGCCAGCGCCTGTGCCGCATTCACGCGGGGCGTCCGAACTTGTTCCGCTCAACTCCGATCGCGTCGGGGGCGGCCAACGATGGCTTGGGGCGTGATGGGCCAAGTGCGGCCGAAGCGGAACACGGATGATCAGACAGCATGTGCTTTTTGTGTGCTTCGACCGCACCAGGAGCAATTGTTGGATCGGGCGCTGCGCGGTAAGTAAGGCGGCGTTGTCTGCACGCGCCCGGTTGGAGCGCGGACTGCTGTTGGTTAAAGGGGCTATCGGTGACGACGATTTTGACCGTTCACGGAACCTTTGCAAGTGGACCGGAGACAGGAAGAGACTGGTGGCAGAAGGGGAGCTTGTGCCAGCAGCATTTGCAGGAGTTGGTCGAGACCGACGACGGCAGCTTGAGCTTCCAGCCGTTCGTGTGGGACGGACTCAACAGCGAGGCCTCGCGCCGGGAAGCGGGACTGGCGCTGTTCGAGCGGATGGAGAAGCTCGAGGCGAAAGGTGAGCCCTACACGATCATCGGGCACAGTCATGGCGGCTCGGTGATCTCGTCGGCGCTGCTCGAGGGCGCGAAGCGGCAGATCGCACTGGATCAGCTCAGGCTGTGGCTGACCATCGGCACCCCGTTCATCCAGACCCGGAAGGCGCCGTTCTTGTTCGCTCGGCTGGGCCTGCTCGGCAAGTCCGCCTACGTGGCGATGCTGTGCGTGAGCCTGCTGATGATGACGGTTTTCTATCCGCACATCCCAGATAACTTCAATATCCTGTTGAAGGAGCTGCAATGGAGCCCGGTCGCAGCCGCCCTCATGATCGGTGCAGAGATCCTGATGTTCTTCCTGCCTTTCGCGATCTTCTACATGACGACGCGATATCTTGAGTCGCAACAACTGCATCTGTATCGCAAGAGCACGCTCAACTTCGCCGACGTCGTCTTCCGGCCACGCTGGCTGTCGCTCTGGCATCCCAACGACGAGGCGGTGCAGGGGCTGCGGGCCGTCAAATCCGTCAATCTCGACATCTTCTCCAAGGGGTTTGCTGTTCGCCCTCTCAGCATGATCTCGATCGTCATCCTGCCCACATTCCTGCTGTTTGTGATCCTGTCATCGGGAACGCTCGTCGACGGAATATACCAGTCCGCCAAGAGCCATGGCCTGATTGCGCCATCCATCGAAAGCCGGCTGCAGATCGACAAGTTTCCGGATGCAGTGCCGGCGGCGAACGCGAAAAGGATCTTAGGACGGATCGCAGAATAACCACTACGAGTTCCCCGGTCTGCGTGGGCTGATTGTATAGTTCCATTCG
>CAMDPA010000415.1 GCA_945903565.1 Devosia equisanguinis
CCTGCTTCCGCCGATGATCATCCGAACCCGCCGAAGCGGCCAAGTCGTGTGCTATCAAAACCAGACAAGTCCAAAAGCTACTGACATCATGGGGTCGTGGCGGAGTATCTGCTACTCGAGCCCTGCTCGACCTCCCGCTTGACCTCCAATGGGGCATGCGCTTAGGAGCGGATCGAGAACGAGAAGAGGAAGGAAAATCCAACAGATGGCCACTCCCACCCGGATCGACCGCAGGTTCGCCGCCTTGAAGCGCGAGGGCCGGGCAGCGCTGGTCACGTTCGTGACGGCCGGGGATCCCGATATGGAGACCTCGGCGAAGATTCTGCTGGGCCTGCCGGGCGCTGGGGCGGATGTGATCGAGCTCGGCATGCCGTTCTCCGACCCGATGGCCGACGGCCCTGCGATTCAGGCCTCTTCCCAGCGTGCGCTGAAGTCGGGCCAGACGATGCGCAAGACGCTGGATCTGGTTCGCCGGTTCCGTGCCAGGGACCAGGATACGCCCTTGATTCTCATGGGTTATTACAACCCGATCTACGTCTACCCGAAAGAGCGCTTCCTGGCCGATGCCAGGGCTGCTGGTGTCGACGGGCTGATCGTGGTCGATGTGCCGCCGGAAGCCGACGACGAACTGTGCCTGCCCGCGATGGCGGAGGGGATTGCCTTCATCCGCCTGGCCACGCCCACGACCGACGCCAAGCGGCTGCCCGCCGTGCTGGCCAACACGTCGGGCTTCGTCTATTACGTATCAATCACCGGGATCACCGGTACGGCGGCGCCGGATGCGGCTGCGGTGCACGCCCAGGTCAAGCGGATCAAGGCAGCCACGATTTTGCCCGTGGCGGTCGGCTTCGGGGTCAACACGCCGGAGCAGGCCAAGGCGATCTCCAAGGGCGCGGACGGTGTGGTTGTCGGCTCGACGCTCGTCAACGCGATCCGTGATACACTGGGTGCGAACGGCAAGGCCACGGGCGAGACCGTGCCGCGCGTGCTAGGGCTGGTCGAGAAGCTGGCGAGCGGGCTGAAGGCTGCCTGAAAGGGTTGCTATTAGCGAAGTAGCTGCGTGAGAAGAGGTGGGCAAAAGACAGGAGCCCGGAACAGCGTGAACTGGATCAACAACGTCGTCCGGCCAAAGATTCGCAGCTTCCTCACGACGAAGCGCGAAGTACCGGACAACCTCTGGGTGAAATGCCCAGACACCGGCCAGATGGTCTTCTATAAGGACCTTGAGGCCAACCAATTCGTGTTTCCCGGCTCGGGCTATCACGAGCGGATGACCGCGCCTGCCCGGCTCAAGCACGTGTTCGACGATGGCGTTTATGAGCGCGTGCCGGTGGCGGGTGTGCCACTCGACCCGCTGAAGTTCCGCGACAGCCGCCGCTATACCGAGCGCCTCAAGGACGCCCGCGCGGACACCGAGATGGACGACAGCGTGCTGGTCGGCGAGGGCAAGCTCGAGGACCGGACCGTCGTCATCGCCGCGCACGACATGCGGTTCGTCGGTGGCTCGCTTGGCATGGCCGCCGGCGAGGCGGTGATCACAGGTATGTTGCGCGCGGTCGAACGCAAGTGTCCGTTCATCCTGTTCGCGGCGTCCGGCGGCGCGCGCATGCAGGAAGGCATCCTGTCGCTGATGCAGATGCCGCGCACGACGATTGCCGTGCAGCGTCTGCGCGAGGCGCGTCTGCCGTACATCGTCGTGATGACCAATCCGACGACGGGCGGCGTCACCGCGTCCTATGCGATGCTGGGCGATATTCACATCGCCGAACCCGGTGCGCTGATTTGTTTCGCTGGCCCACGCGTGATCCAGCAGACGATCCGCGAGCAGTTGCCCGATGGCTTTCAGCGTGCGGAATATCTGCTCGCACACGGCATGATCGACATGGTCGTGCATCGCCACAAGATGCGCGAGACGCTGGCGCGCGTGTGCCGGTTGACGATGCGCCGCCAGGAGGAGATGGCGGAGGCGGGCCAACCGCGTCACGTCAACGGCCATGCGGCGCACAAGGGCATGACAGCCGATATCAAGCGTGGACCAGGTCCAGGCAAGAACGACGTGATCGACGTCGAGGCTGTGCCGGTGCCCGCGACCGAGCGTGGCGAGGCGATACGTCCATCGGCCCGTGACGCCGGCAAGGCCGCGCCCGTGATCGCCAAAGCCACGCCAACCAAACCCGATACGCGCACCTGAGCGGGCGTCTCGTTCAGGAGCCAGCATGACGCCACTCGACGACGTGCTTGCGCGGCTGAAGCGGCTGCATCCGTTGATGATCGACCTGTCTCTGGGGCGCATCGAGCGGCTGCTGGAAAAGCTCGGCGATCCGCACAAGCGGTTGGCGCCCGTGATCCACATCGCCGGCACCAACGGCAAGGGTTCCGTCACGGCGATGCTGAAGGCGATGCTGGAAGCGGCCGGCCAGCGCGTCCACGTCTACACCTCGCCGCATCTGGTTCGCTTCAACGAGCGTATCGTGCTGGCATCGGCTGCCGGCGAGCGCGCCATGCCCATCGTGGAGGCGCGGCTGGTCGAGCTGCTGTCGCGCGTCGAGGCGATCAACGGCGACGATCCCATGACGTTCTTCGAGATTACCACGGCGGCGGCTTTCCTCGCGTTCGCGGAGACGCCTGCCGACGCGGTGCTGCTCGAGGTCGGACTAGGCGGCCGGCTCGATGCTACCAACGTCATTGCGCGGCCGCGGCTGACGATCATCATGCCGGTGTCGATGGACCATGCCGACAAGCTCGGCGATACCGTTGCGAAAATTGCGTCGGAAAAGGCCGGTATTCTGAAGCGCGGCGTCCGCTGCATCGTCGCGCGGCAGGACGACGAGGCGATGGAAGCGATCGAGGCCGCCGCTCGAAAAGTGCGTGCGCCGCTCAGCGTGTGGGGCCAGGATTTCGAGGCGTTCGAGCAGCGCGGGCGGTTGGTGTTCCAGGCCGAGGAACGTCTGCTCGATCTTGCCTTGCCCGCATTGATCGGTATACACCAGATCGGTAATGCCGGGGCAGCGGTGGCAGCGGCGCTCGAACTCGCCGATCTCGGCCTGGATGAACGCGCGATCGAGCACGGCTTGAAGACCGTCGAATGGCCCGCGCGCATGCAGCGGCTCAATGCAGGCCCGCTCGCCGCGTTGCTGCAGCCGGGCTCGGAGTTGTGGCTCGATGGCGGTCACAATCCTGCGGGCGCGGCAGCCCTTGCCGAAACGCTCGCCGCATTGGAGGAGCGCGCGCCAAAGCCGCTCGTGCTGGTGTTCGGCTTGATGGGGCAGAAGGATGCGCGCGGCTATCTCGCGCCGTTCCGGGGTCTTGCCCGCTCGATCGTGACCGTGCCGATCCCCGGCGCGCACGAAACGCCACATGCGCCCGAAGCGCTTGCGGCGCTGGCGAGTGACTTGGGTTTCGCCGCAGCGCCCGCCACGGACGTAGCGGAAGCGCTGCGCCGGACGGCGGCCTCTCCGGGTCCCAAACGCATCGTGATCTGCGGCTCGCTCTATCTCGCCGGCCACGTGCTGGCGTT
The DNA here is from genome assembly GCA_945903565.1 of Devosia equisanguinis. Lineage (GTDB taxonomy): Bacteria > Pseudomonadota > Alphaproteobacteria > Rhizobiales > Hyphomicrobiaceae > CAMDPA01. The sequence goes on from CAMDPA010000415.1 coordinate 3,518, forward strand.
GCAGGACGGCACGCGCGTGCAGTCGAATTGACGCGACGCGTCCTACGCAACGCGCCTGGGCTTCATGACAGGGGCCCGAGCCATCGTCATATGTCGAGCGCAATAGCTGTCGTCATGGCTTGCCGTGGCGCCGCACAAATAAAAGCCTTCCTGCTGGGGATCACCAATCGGCCAGCGGCAGCTCGATGCGTCGACGGTAATGATCGTCCTTCGCTGCTGAAGCGGAATATTCTCGATCGGGTCCAATAAGCAGTTGGATTCGGCGAGTATCTGCAGGTTCGGTTCCCGGCGAGCCGCCAGTTGTGCCAACAGTGTTCCGCTCGAGTTCGTATCGGATGGCATGATGCGTTTTCCTTTGGTGAACGCGCGGGAAACCGCCCAACGCTCGTAACGAGAAAAGTTATTCCGTCTGCGGTAACCGAAAGGGTCACCAAAACCAGGTGCGCGAAATCAAATGGCCTTGCTGTAGAAGACGCGCGCGTAGCCATCATGGTCGCAGCGGTCCGTTTCAAGGTAGCCGCGCCGAAGATAGAAACGATGATTGGCCACCATTTTTGCGTTGGTGAACAGCCGCACGCTGCTCAGCTTCAGCCGCAAAGCTTCCATCTCGGCGAAGGCCATCAATTGACTGCCCAATCCCTTCCCATGATGCTTCGGCAGCACGGCGACGGAGTCGATGAAGAGATGATCGGTGGTGGGCTGAAGCGAGATATAGCCGAGCACTTTGCGCTCGTCGCAAATCAGGGAAACAGCGCCTTCGAGAATTTGTGACGTCAATTCCCGGTCTGTTTTTGGAGCCAAATCGCCGTGTGGTGTGTCATCTTGATCAGATACGCTCGCAAACGCTGCGAATGCCTGCTCAGCGCATCCGATGACACAGGCAAGATCGGGTGGCTCGGCACGTCGCACATGCATTTCGGGAGCACCTCTAGGTCTAGGTTTCGGCCAGATGTGCCGAATATCGACGGGGTTGAGTGGTCTTATACCCGCATATTCCAGTCCGTGTTGCGGGCTGGAGGTTGTAAGCGACCATTTGACCTAACTGCAGCATACCTATCCCCTTGCCTCAGGTCCCTCAAATTCAGCGCAAGTGCATGGTCTACCGGCGACAACCAGGAGTTGGCGCCATGACACAGCATAAGTCGGATGATCTGTGGCGGGATTTTCCCAAGACCGCCGCCGAGTTCGAGGCGCGGTTCGCGAGCGAGCAGGACTGCCGCGACTGGTGGATCAAGGCGCG
>CAMDPA010000416.1 GCA_945903565.1 Devosia equisanguinis
GCATACCACATCCAGGCCACATCCGCCATCGTGGTGGCAGTTTCGACAAACAGCGTGCCGGGAACCGGCGCGAATGAGTGCAGTCCAACCGGGATAGCAACGCTCGCTCGCCCGGCTGCGCATATGATAGAGGGGGCTCGCGCCTGTCACCGCGCGCGACCCTTCTATTCGAGAGCCAGAATGACCACACCAGCTCAGACCCATCGCGGCCAGCCAAAGCGCATCGCGATCGCAATCGGCGATCCCAATGGCATCGGCCCGGAGATCGCGCTGAAAGCAGCCGCCGCGCATCTGGGCTCCACCGCGATCCAACCCGTTCTCGTCGGCGACGTGCCGGTGCTGGCACACTACCGGCGCTTGCTCGGCATCACCGCGCCGCTGTCACCGCTCGAAGCAGTCCACCCCGAATCGATTGCCGTCGTCGACGCACCCGCCCTCGAAGCCGAGCACTTCGCGCCGGGCCGCATGAGCCCGCAATCCGGCCGCGCCACCATCGTCTATGCCGAGCGCGCCGTTGCCTTGGCGCGTTCGGGCGAGGTCGAGGCGATCGTTGGTTGCCCGCAATCGGAAACCGCGATCAATTCGGCCGGCATCCCATTTTCCGGTTATCCGCCACTGATCGCGGACCTGACCGGCACGCCGCGCGACCGCGTGTTCATGATGCTCGCCGCTGGTGGCCTGCGCATCGCCCACTGCACATTGCACGAAAGCGTCGGCACCGCGCTTGCACGCCTCACGCCCGATCTCGTCGTGGCGGCAGGCGAGGCCACTCATGCCTCGCTGGTGCGCCTGGGCATTGCCCGACCGCGCATCGCAATCTGCGGCATCAATCCGCACGCCGGCGAAGACGGTTTGTTCGGCGACGACGACGAGCGCGTCACCAAGCCGGCCGTCGCGCGCCTCAAGGCAGCCGGCCTCGATGTCTTCGGCCCCGCCGGTGCCGATCTGATGATCTCCGAGCGCCGCCACGACGGCTACGTCGTGATGTTCCACGACCAGGGCCACATCCCCGTCAAACTGCTGTCGCCGCGCCAGGCTTCGGCGATGGCGATCGGCACGCCCGTGCTTTTCTCAAGCGTCGGCCACGGCTGTGCCTACGACATCGCTGGCAAGGGCATCGCCGAGCACACCTCTGTGATGGAGACGCTGGCGTTGTTGGCGACGGTTGGGCCGTCGCCGTAGGGCGGGTAAGGCCACTTGGCCGTAACCTGCCGGCTACGCCGCAACGACAGGAAGTAACGTCGCAACGGCGGGTTACGCTACGCTGACCCGCCCTACGTCTACGACGCCTTCACCTTCCGCCCTGTCACGCCGAGATAGCGTGCCAACACCGCTTCATCGGCCGCCAATTCCGCGCTCGGGGCTGCGTGCACGATCGCACCGCGCTCCAACAACACCGCGGTATCGGTGAGCGCGAGAATCTTCTGCGGATGCTGCTCGACGATGATCCCCGTCAGCCCTTCCTCGCGGAACAGCCGCTTCAGCGTGCGCAGCAATTCCTCGACGATGATTGGTGCCAACCCCTCCGTCGGCTCGTCCAGCAGAATGAGCTTGGGGTTCAACACCAGCGCCCGCGCGATCGCCAGCATCTGTTGCTCGCCGCCCGACAGCTGATTGCCCCAGTTACGCTTGCGCTCGAGCAGCCGCGGGAACAGTTGCCAGATGCGCGCGACATCCCACGGCCCCGGCCGCTGCACGGCGGTCAGGTTCTCCTCCACCGTCAGCGACTTGAAGATGTTCCGCTCCTGCGGCACCCAACCGATGCCGGCCTGCGCGCGCTGGTCCGGCCGCAACCGCGTGATGTCACGCCCGGCCAGATGGATCGTCCCCTCGAACCGCCGCGTCACGCCGGCGATGGTGTTGACCAGCGTCGTCTTGCCCGTGCCGTTGCGGCCGAGCAGCGCGAGCGCCTTGCCTTCCTCGATCACCAGCGAAACGTGATCGAGCACGCGCGCCTCGCCGTAGCCGGCGACGATGCCTTCGAGCCGCAGCAGCTCAGTCATGGTCGCCCTCGCCCAGATAGACCGCACGCACGCGCGGATCGTGCGAGACTTCGTCGACCGTTCCTTCGGTGAGAAACGTTCCGTTGACCATCACGGTGATCTTCTCAGCGAACGAGAACACGAGATCCATGTCGTGCTCGATCAGCAGCACCGTCACTTCGCGCGGCAACGCGGCAACCGCGGCGAGTATATCGTGGCGCTCGCTCTCGGGCACGCCCGCCGCCGGTTCGTCGAGCAGCAACACGCGAGGCTTGGCCGCGAACGCCACCGCGATCTCCAGCAGACGCTGCCGGCCATACGGGAGGTTGATCGTCAGCTCGTCGAGCACGTCGGTGAGGTGGAACCGCTCGGCGATCGCCGCGATCTCCTCGGCCATGCCGCTCTTGGCGCCAGCCGGCCGCCACCACGATCCCCCCTGCTCCAGCCGTTCGGACACCGCCAGAGTGATCGTCTCCAGCGGCGTCATCTGCTCGAACAGCTGATTGATCTGGAACGTGCGCGCCAAGCCGCGCCGCACCCGCTGATCGGGCCGCAGGTTGGTGATATCAGCCCCTTCGAGCAACACCTTGCCGGCGGTCGGCGGCAGCACGCCGGTCAGCAGGTTGATGAAGGTCGTCTTGCCCGCACCGTTCGGGCCGATCAGCGCGTGACGCGCGCCCGCCTCCAGCTTGAAGTTGAAATCGCTGGTGGCCACGATGCCGCCGAACCGCTTTTCCAGACCGATCGTTTCAAGGGCCAAAGCCATCGCTCAGGCCTCCGCTTTCACAGCCGGGATTGCCGGCTTTCTGCGGAACGGTGCGACCAACGTCGCAACCCCGCGCGACATCCGCTCCCGCCCGATCAGCACGATGATGACCAGGATCAGCCCGATCCAGAAGTGCCAGTATTGCGGTGTAATCGCCGACAACCAGTCCTGCAGCACCTTGAAGATCACCGCACCGATAATGCCGCCGTAGAGGTAGCCCGCGCCACCGATCACCAGCACAAGCATCACGTCCGCGGACTTCTCGAACGACAGCACGTCGAGCGACGCGTATTGCGAAGTCTGCGCCATCAGCGCACCCGCCACGCCCGCGTACGCCGCCGACAACGTGTAGACCGCGACCAGCCGGTGATTCACGGGAATACCGATGGCCGAGGCGCGCAACGCGTTGTCGCGGATCGCGCACAACGACATGCCGAAGGGCGAATACACGATCCGCCGCGCGATCAAAAACATCACGAACAGCGTGATCAGGCTGTAGGCGTACGACGTCTTGCCGAACATATCGAACTCGAACATGCCCAGCAGCGGTCCCATCACCACGCCCTGAAGCCCGTCCGCACCGCCGGTCAGCCAACCCATTTGGTTGGCAAGCTCGAGCAGGATCAACCCGATCCCGAGAGTGATCATCAACCGCGTCAGATCGTTGCCGCGCAGCACCAGGAAACTCGACACGAAACCCAGCAGCGCCGCGCCGAGCGTGGCAACGGCGAGCCCGATCAGCGGATCGGGGTGGATGTGTTTGGCGAACAAGCCGGCCGTATAGGCGCCGAAACCAAGAAACGCCGCGTGTCCCAGCGACACGATCCCGGCATAGCCCAAGATCAGATCTAGCGAGATCGCAAACAGCGCCAGAATAGCGATCTCGTTCAGGATGAGATGCTTGCCGGGCAGCAGAAAGTACGAGGCGAACGCCACCAGCCAGAACACGATTTCAACGGGATGCCAGCGGCTGCGGGCGGCAAGCCCGGCGGCGACAATGGGGGCGGGCGTCCTGGTCATACCGGTCCCACTCTAACGGCCACGCGTGAACAAGCCTTGCGGCCTGACCAACAGCACGACGATCATGAAGATGTAGATGACGAAGCTGCCGACCGGCGGCAGCGCAATCCCGAACAGCACGAGATTGGTGCCGTAGTATTTGCCCGCAACGTCCGCGATGCCCAGCAGCAGCGAAGCAACGAGAGGCCCCGTAATGCTCGTCGTTCCCCCGACCGTTACGACGATCAGGAAGTAGATCATGAAGCGCAGCGGGAAAGTCGGATCGAGGCCGGTCACTTCGGCCCCGAGCGCGCCGCCCAGACCCGCGAGCCCCGAGCCGACCGCGAACGTCGACACGAAGATCACACCGACGTTGATCCCCAAGCCACTCGCAACCCGCTGATCGTCGACCGCCGCGCGCAGCCGGCTGCCGAACCGCGTGCCGACCAGTATCCACTGCAGCACGATCGTAATCAGCCCGCACACCGCGATGATGAACAGGCGATAGACGCCCATGCCGACGCCAAAAACCTCGATGCGGCCTTTCAAGTAGTCCGGCAGAATCGGGAACAACCGGCTCGAGTGCATGAAATACTCGGCCGTCGCCACCGCCATAAACGCCAGGCCGATCGAGAACAGCACCTGGTCGAGATGCGTGCGGTTGTAGAGCTGAGAATAAAGCGTCCGCTCAAGCACCGCGCCGATCAGCGCCGGCACGATGAACGCGAGCGGCAAGGTCAGCAGAAACGGAACGCCGGCCCGCGTCGTCAGCACGACGGTTGCGTAGCCGCCGGCCATCGCGAACGCGCCATGGGCGAGGTTCACGAAGTTCATGAGCCCCAGCGTCACCGAGAGCCCACACGCCAGAACGAACAACAACATGCCGTAGGCGATGCCGTCGAAGAGAACCGTGACCATCACAACACCGCGGTGGACGCCTGCAACTGGGCGTCCGCCTTCAAGGAACCGGGAAGAAAATGGCGGCGCGGCAAACTAAGCAGAGTTT
>CAMDPA010000417.1 GCA_945903565.1 Devosia equisanguinis
CCACGCCTTGTCGAGTGGGCTCGGCATAATCGGCTTCAGCACGAGCGCGCGTTTGGAGACGGCGTCGCGCAGGCGCTCGATCTCGGAAAGCGTATGCAGCCACGGATCGAAACCAACGACGGCGCCGGATGGTAATTGCTCGATCAGCCAATCCGAAAGCTTCTGCTCGGGGAATTGGCGGATGCTGAAGAGCCCCGTGTCGACCTGTCCGGGAGCCTGCAGGATATAGCGGCCATCGACGAACAGACAGGCGGCGCGCCGCGCGATCGCTGCCATGCCGGCCGAACCTGTGAAGCCGCTAATCCATCTGAGACGCTCGGCCGAGTGTGGGACGTACTCGCCCTGGTGCTCGTCGGCGCGCGGCACGAGGAAGGCGTCGACGCCGCGTTCGGCCATCTGCACGCGCAGGCGCTTCACGCGCTCGGCGATGTGGGCGGTCTCGGTGGGGGATTCGAAATCCTGGAACATGGTTTCATTTAAAGCGCGCCGCAGGGCATGGCAAACGCTGAGGATTGGAAATGCAGGGACGGGCTGGCCAGCGGCGCGCGCGGCGTGGCAGTCTGCGGTAACCGTTCATCCTCCAGCACACGTAGCGCCATCCTATGACCAAGCCTGCCCCCTTCATTGAGCGTCACGGCCTTCTGTCCGGCGAGCAGCGCCGTCAGGCGGACGAGGTGCGGCGCCGGATCGCGGCCGAAAAAATCGGCTACATCCGCCTCGCCTGGGCCGATCCGCACGGCTACGCCCGCGCCAAGCTGGTAACGGCCGAGGCGTTCGTCAGCGCGCTCGAAAGCGGCCATAACATCAACATTGCGACATCGACGCTCGATTCGGCCGGCGCGCGCGTGTTCTCATCGTTCACCCGTGGTGGCGGCCTAGGGCTCGACGAGATGACCGGATCGCCCAATCTGATCGTGGTGCCGGACCCCGCAACCTTTCGCGTTCTACCGTGGGCGGAGAACGTCGGTTGGGTGTTGTGCGACGAATACTTCACCAGCGGTGTGCCCTTCCATTTCTCGCCGCGGCACCTCTTGAAGCGTCAGATCGAGCGGCTGGCGAAACGCGGCTGGGGGATGCGCGTCGGCCTGGAGGTCGAGTGGTACCTGCTGAAAGTCGCCGACCAAACCCTAGGTGAGGAGCACATCGGCGCGCCGGGGGTGCGTGGCCGGCCGATTGGCGTCTCGCCGCCAGAGCCCGGTTATCACCTCCACTCCGAATCTAATCTCGACTTGATGCAGCCGATGCTGCTGTCGCTGGCGAACGCCTACGAGGAGATCGGTTTGCCGCTGCGCTCGATCGAGAACGAGTGGGGCCCCGGTCAGGTTGAGTGCACATTCGCGCCGCAGGATGCGCTGGCCGCTGCCGATGCAATGGTGCTGTTTCGCACCGCGACGCGCCAGATGTGCCGCCGCGCGGGGTATTTCGCGACGTTCATGACCAGGCCCGCGCTCAAGGGCTACTGCGCGAGCGGCTGGCATTTGCATCAATCAGTGGTGGCGGCGGACGGAGGTAACGTTTTCGCATCGCAGGAGACCGGCCAGCCTCTTTCGCCGTTCGGATTGAGCTATCTCGGCGGCTTGCTCGCGTATGCAGAACCGGGCGCAGTATTCTCGACGCCGACCGTCAATGGCTACCGCCGGTTCCGCGCGAACTCGCTGGCGCCCGATCGCGCGACGTGGGCGGTCGATCATCGCGGTGTGATGGTGCGTGTGCTCGGCGGGCAGGGGGATCCGGCGACGCGGCTCGAAAACCGTATCGGAGAACCCTCGGCGAACCCTTACTTGTTCATTGCCTCCCAGATCGCGGCAGGCCTCGCGGGGATCGACGCCAAGCTTGATCCAGGACTGCCAGACCTCGAGCCCTACACCGCGCAACGCACGCTGCTGCCCCGCAGTCTCACCGCCGCCCTCGACGCGCTCGATCAATCCCCCCTCTACCGCCGCGATTTCGGCGACCTGTTCGTCGACTACCTTCTGAAGCTCAAGCGCACCGAGGCCGGCCGTTACACGCAGTTCCTCAAGGACTATCGCCTAGAGCCCGGCGACGACCCCACCGTGTGGGAGCAGAACGAGTATTTCGACTGGTTTTGACGGGCGGCGAAGGCGACGATCGCGTTACCGCAGGGAGTACGATGGCATGACACTTCAAGGGCGGTTGAGCGGAGTTGGAACCCCGATCTACGACTGGGAGGCCCTGGTCGAGGAGGAGCGCGCGCACCGGCTGATCTACACCGACCCCGCGATTTTCCAGCACGAGATGGCGCACATTTTCGGCGCGACCTGGACCTATGTCGCCCACGAGAGCGAGATCGCCAAGGAGAACGACTTCATCACGCGCCGGTTGGGCACGCGCCCCGTCATCGTGCTGCGCGACGTCAACGGCGAGATCCGCGTGCTGTTCAATCGCTGCACGCATCGCGGCACCACGCTGTGCCGGTTCGAGAAGGGCAACGCGCGCACGTTTCAGTGCCCGTATCACGGCTGGAACTTCGCCAATACCGGGCAACTTCGCGGGGTGCCGTGGGCGGACGGCTATGCCGGCGACATGCGCGATCCCAAGTATAACGTCGCTCAGGTGCCACGCGTGGAGAGCTATCGCGGCTTCATCTTCTGCACGCTCAACATGGATGCGCTGCCGCTCACCGATCACCTCGGCCCGATCACGCAGCCGATCGACGATTGGCTGAACCGCAACCCCGGCGGCACGCTCGAAGTGTGCGAGGCGAACCGGCTCAAATTCAAGGGCAACTGGAAGCTCGCCTACGACAACTCGTGCGACGGCTATCACGTCATCTATTCGCACCGCTCACTGTTGGAGACCGAGAATCGGCTCGCGGGAGATAACGTGAAGGGCATGTCCTACTACAAGAACTCGCCCGACAGTATAGCCATGTACATGCGCTACACCGGCCATGGAAACCACTTCAAGGACAAGCGGCCCAACGTCGAGAACCATCCCGGCGCACTGTGGGCGATGGAGGCCGCCACGCCCGGCATGGAGCACTACGAGCGCGAGTTCCGCGAACGCTATGGCGTGCGCGCGCTGTCGATGCTCGACCTCGCGGGCTCGGTGCCCGTCAACATCAACGTGTTCCCGAACTTCTCGCTGCTCGGCAATCACATACAAGTCTTCGAGCCTGTCAGCGTGGGCGAGACCAACGCGGTCTGGTACGGCACGCGCATCGTCGACGACGGCACGCTGGGCGCGGACGCCGTGCGCGACATCAATGCGCTGAGGATGCGCACCCAGGAGCAGTTCCCGAACTTCGGGGAGGTCGACGACCTCGCCAACTTCGAGCAGATCCAGAAGGGCCTGGAGTGCATCGAGGACGAGTGGGTCTACATGAACCGCGGCGCCGGCATTCCCGGCCGCATCAAGACCGAAGCCGACGGCTCGATCACAGCCCCCGCCACCGACGAAGCCTTCATGCGCGAGCACTTCAAGGAATGGAAACGCCTGATGAAGGCTACGCCGAATATGCAGGTCAAGAGGGAGGTTTGAAGGGCCAGGAATCGTCTCGGACTTAAGAATGTGCTAAGTCGTTCGAGATCCGCGATAACGAGGAAGGCCTACGGCCATGGGAGAACGCGTCCAGCCGCTGATCGAGGCGGCAAAGCTGTTATCGGCAGAGGAGCGCGAAGAGCTGCTCGATGGATTGCTGCAGATCGATGGGAAATTCGAGCCTGATGCGACAGACATCGTCGAGTGGAACCGCAGGTTCGACGAACTCGAAGCTGGGCATGTCCAGGTTACCGATACCTTTGATGCCATTGCGGCTGCGCGAGCAGATCTGAAGAGCCAACGGTCGTGACAACTACAGCCACCCCCGATCCATCCCGCACCTCGCTCTACGTCGGCGACGCCCTCTATACGCGCGTCACCGCCGACTTCAGCGGCTGGCAGCGCGACGAGGCCGAGATCACCGACCTCCCCGTCCGCGATCAGGCTCGCCAGCTCGTCGAGCGCGAGGCGCGGCTGCTCGATCAGCACCTCTACGAGGACTGGCTCGCGATGTTCGCGCCGGAGTGCATCTATTGGGTTCCCGGCACGCCCGAGCGAGGCGATCCGCGCCGCGAGATCACGATCACGTTCGACGATCGTCGGCGGCTGGAGGATCGCGTGTATCGCCTGCGTACGGGATACGCGTGGTCGCAGGCGCCGGCGTCTCGCACGGTGCGGCTGGTCACCAACGTGGAGGTGTTCGCCACGGCGGAGCCGAACGTGCGGATGGTGCGGTCGAACTTCCTGATCTCCGAGTTCTGGGGCGACGAGACACGGAGTCTCACGGGTTGGTCGGGATATCGCCTCGCGCGGGTGGGGGAGCGTTGGCTTATCGTCGCCAAGCAGGTCAATCTGATCGACTGTGACCAGTGCATTCGCAACCCAAGCATCATTCTTTGACTGAAGGTGATGCTTTGCGCGCGGGGCGGGGCGGACGCCCGGTTTTCTAGGCCTGAAATTTCGCGCTGTATCTGCCGCGCAACGGGGGTGGCTTAGGCGGACCCGCGGAGCTTGCCAGCGCCACGATCCCCGCGCAATGTTGCGCTATTGCACGATGGCTCGGCGCTTGCGCGCGGCGAGCCGTATGCAGGCATGTGAAGACGACTAAGGACGGATCGCAAAAAAGCTGAATCGTGATCTGTGTGCGTGCGACCGTGTGACTCGGCAGCGCGGGATTCCTTGTCCCGGCGAACAGTCGTACGCCGTTGCATGATCGACAGACAAGCCATTCGGCAAAGATGGGAAGCCGT
>CAMDPA010000418.1 GCA_945903565.1 Devosia equisanguinis
GTCGTGCTCATGCTCGTGCTCGTGGCTTTCCGTCAGGTGCAGCCAGACGCCGAACGCCATCAATAACCCCGCGACCGCCAGCTGGATGGTGACGGGTTCGCGCAGGAAGATGACGGCCGCCGCGGCTCCCAGAAACGGCGCCGTCGAGAAATAGGCGCCGGTGCGCGCCGTGCCGAGATGACGGAGCGCAAACACGAACAGTGCGAGACTGACCCCATAGCCGATAAAGCCTACGACGCCGGCGATCAGGAGCGGCGACAGGGCTGGTAAGCTGCCGCCAAGCCACAGCCCGAGGGCGAGATTGAAAGGGCCGGCCACCAGCCCCTTCAGCTCGACGATCTCCAGTGGATCGGCAAGCGACACCTTGCGGGTGAGATTGTTGTCCAGGCCCCAGGCAATGCAGGCCCCGACGATCGCCAACGGGCCAACGAGCCCCGACAAAGTCGGTGTTCCCGACCAGGACAAAACGGCAGCGCCGCCTACGAGGCACGCCATGCCAAGTGCGATGCGGCGATCGAAGCTCTCGTGGAACACGAACCAGGCGAGCAGCGCCGTCGCCACGCCTTCGAGCGTCAGGAGCAACGAAGCGGCAGCCGCATCCGTCCGGGACAAGCCGGTCATCAGCAGGATCGGCCCGACAATGCCGCCCGCCACGATCGCACCCGCCAGCCATGGCATGTCGGCGGATGAAAGCGGTGTCTCGATCGCGGCCTTGTCGGCAATCATCGGCCGAGCCATGCGGCGGAGCACCGCCACGCCGAGCCCCGCGCCGCAATAAAGCAAGCCCGCCAGCACGGTGGGATCGATCGAGCCCAGGAGTGCCTTAGCTGCCGGCGTCGACACGCCGAACAGCGCAGCCGAGATGAGGGCGAGGACAACGGCATGTCGGTTCATGCGGTCAAGTATACGAGGCGGGCCAATCCGATACCAGCCAGCACCTTACCCAGCCGCCACGCCGAACGTGCCTTGGACGCCGGCGCTATTGATGTCGGCCTCGATCAGGGCGCGTTGCTCCGCGCTTGCGGCGAGGAAGTGTACGTGAACCTCGGTGGCGCCGAGCAGTGCGGCGGTGCGGCGGATCTCGGCCAGGTTCAGCGAGGACACGTCGCGCTCGACGCGGCTGATGTAGAGCGCCTCGGCCCGGCCATTCGCCGCGCGCCGTGCGAGCACGATGTTGGCGTTGGGCATTTCGGGGCAGTCGAGCAGCCCGAACACCGTATGCACGTAGCGGATGCCGGACGCGCCGTTCCAGTAGGCGTGCTGATGCGTGAGGTTGAAGGCCGGCGACGGGGTGGACGCAGGGCGCGGCGCCGAGGCACGCGTTGCGCGCTGGGCAACGGCGGCTGCGAAATCGATCACCTGGGCCGTCATGACGCGAACTCCGACGCGAACCAGCTGCGCACCTCCGCAGCATCACTTTGAGATAGGCAGCTTGCGCTGCTTTTCGAGCCGAACTATGGCCCCCTCTCCGTGTTGTGATCACAGTTGAAGTGGCCGCCAGTTGGGGCATTGCCGCGAGTTCGCCGCAATGACGCCGCGCAATTCCTACACCGCGAACCGGTAACGGACCGTTACGCCGGTGACACCGTGGGCAATTGCTCTTCCAGGAAGGGTTTCCAAAGGGCACCGCCCTTTGGCGGGATCGAAGGGCAGAGCCCTTCGTCTATCGACCTGTCGTCCGTCGTTGCCTTCGTTGGCCAATCAGCGGCACTTGACGGCGCGCGGGCGTAAATCGATCTTGCGACCGCTTCTCTTGTCTGTTGCGCCGTCCAGGATCCCTCATCGTGCCACAACCCGTTCTCATCGCCGGCGGCGGGCCGGTCGGCTTGATCGTCGCGCTGGTGCTTGGCCGCGCGGGCATCGATGTCGAACTGTTCGACAAGGGCGACATCGTCCATTCGCAGCCGCGCGCGGCCACGATCCATCCCGCTACGCTCGATATCCTCGACGATCTCGGCATCTACGCCCTGATCGAACCGCAAGGGGTCATCTGCCCGATCGTCAACTACTACGACGGCAAGCTGCTGCTGGCCTCGTTCGATCACGCGCTGATCAAGGACGCCACACGCCATCCGTGGGTGCTGCAGTGCGAACAGGACAAGCTGTCGCGCACCGTGTTCCAGATGACGAAGAGCCTGCCCAACGTCGTCTGCCACACCGCGAGCAAGGTGGTGGACTGTGCGCAGTCGGCCGGCGGCGTCGAGATCACGGTCGACACGGGGGACGGGCGGCAGCAGCGCCATCGCGGCGCGTACCTCGTCGGCGCGGATGGCGCGGGCAGCACCGTGCGGCGGGTCGCCGACATCGCGTTCGAGGGCTTCACCTACCCCGAGCGGTTCATGATCGCGGGCACGACCTACGACTTCGCTCAGGACGGCTACGCCTACCGCAACTACATCGCCGACCCCGACGAGTGGTACAATCTGTTCAAGATTTCATGGAACGGCCCGCCCGGCGTATTCCGGCTCGTCACGCCGGTGTTCCCGCACGAGCCCTACGAGGGCCCCGAAGCGCTGGAGATGGCGCAGCGCAAGTTGCAGCGCTTTGCGCCGCGCCGCGAGACATACGAGATCGTCGTGTACGATTCTTACGTTGTCAGTCAGCGCGTGGCGGCGACGTTCCGTAACGGCCGCATCCTGCTGGCGGGCGACAGCGCGCACCTCAACAGCCCGATCGGCGCGATGGGGATGAACAGCGGCATCCACGATGCGGTAAGCCTCGCGGATAGCATGATCCGGACACTGACCGGGCAGGAGGACGACGGCGCGCTCGACCGCTATGTGCGTCAGCGCCGGCATGTGGCGACGCATCACGTGCAGACGGCGACGATCGCCAACAAGCAGGCGATGGAGCAGAAGGATCCGGCGGCGCGGCAGCGTTATCGCAACGACATGCGCCATCGGGCCGGGGATAACAATCTGGCGCGCCAGTTCCTGATGCGCACGTCACTGATCGAGAGCCTGCGGGACGCCGCGCGTATCGCATGAGCAACCTGGCATGGGCCGGGCATGCTCGAGGCATGTCGAAAATGGGGTCTGACCTCGCGCCTCGGCGCTATCGCGAGACATCGGACATGGCAACGCCGGGTCTGACCCCAATTCGGGTCGGCCAACGCGCGCGAAAATGAAAGGAAAGTGGAGGGCTTCTGTTGCCCGGTGCCCTCCGGACCGCGCCTTAACCGGCTAAGGCTAAGGGCTTAAGTTCAGGCGCTGGCACTGCATTAAGCAGCGACGGCAACCTCAGCATAGTTGTCATTGGCAACTAGTCTGGATAGCCCGATAACGGTGGTACAATGCCGGGCAAAAGCAAGCCCTTTAGATCCCTCGTCGATCCTATTTCGCCCCCATCAGCAACCCACCCTTGCTTACAAGCGATGGGCTGATGGTGGAGGCGCCGGGTACCGCCCCCGGGTCCGAAAGATTTATTACGACCGCGTTTATCACCATAGCCGGACGAATCCGGCACCCCGTATATAGGCGATCCAGCCCCGGAATGGAAGGGCAACCGCAACGCGCGCGGCGGGATCGTCGGAGGCGGTTGATCATTCGATAACCCGAGCCTTGACCGACAAGCCTGCGTCACAAGCATTCGAAGCACGAGCGCTGCTTCCAGCGTAAAAAGACGGGCGGTCCGGAGGGCGTCCCTCCGGCGGGGCTGGGGGGCTGGCCCCGCTTCGGGCGGAGCCCGAAATCAGATCATGCGGAGCGCCACAGCGTCAGTATCGCTTGAGATAAACCAGCGTTCCATAAGGGTTCCGCGGCGCCTCTATAGCGCCGGAAACACCAGCGGATGCGGAAATCTCGCCGCCGAACCAAGCGTACCGCAGGAACGCGCCGACGCGACCGTTATCGCCGCCGTCGTTACCGAAAGCGCCGGCTTCCACGCCGACCGAGAGGTCTTCCAGCATACGCTGCCGCACGCGATACCCCGCGCGCAGGCGACCACCGTAAGCGCCGTGCGCGCTGGCCCAGGACAGGTCGAGCTGAGCCCACGTGCGGTCGGTGACGTTGTACCAGGCTTCGATCACGACCTTGGCGCCAGACGCCGGTGCGCCGACCTTGTTGGCCTCGTCGAACGGCTGCAGCAGGTGGCCGTCGAAGTTGCCACCGGCGAACGCCTTCACGGTTAGCGGCCCAAGCCCCATCTGATATCCGACGAGCAGGTCCGCGAACGCAGCGGTGCCGTAGATCGATTGCTGGATGCCGTCGGCGTTGCCGTTGTAGCTGTATTCGCCGTATCCCCCGGCGGCGCGAATGCGTAGCCCGTCGGTGGCGAGCTTGCCGAACGGCGACCAGGTCAGCCCGGAATAGGTCGACCAGGCGCGCCGTGTGCCCTCGCCGCCGCTCCACATCTCGAATGTGCCCGACAGGAATGGGGATGGGAGGTCCGAGGCGGCGGCAGGTGCCGCGCACAACGCCAATGCCGCAAGCGCGGATAGAGCCGTCCACAAGGGGCAGCGCCGCAACGCGACAGAACTGGCAGTGGAACGCAACACAATCGCCACCCACGCAGGCGATACCAACACGATAAGCAGTGCTCGCCCTGAGCACTGCTTGAGCATGGGCCTGTGCAAAGACGTCTGTCAATCGACGCCGAGAAGAGTGTCGGTAGCACACGAGTTGTCCGGTTCCAGTAGCACACGATATGTCCGGTAATCCGTGATCCTCTCAATGCGCAGCATTGGGGGGATTGGATGAGCCGGGCCAAGTGTGACGAGGACCGGAGAATGGAGAAGTTTCTGGACGTTTA
>CAMDPA010000419.1 GCA_945903565.1 Devosia equisanguinis
CCGTAAACGTCCAGAAACTTCTCCATTCTCCGGTCCTCGTCACACTTGGCCCGGCTCATCCAATCCCCCCAATGCTGCGCATTGAGAGGATCACGGATTACCGGACATATCGTGTGCTACTGGAACCGGACAACTCGTGTGCTACCGACAGACAAGCAGATGAACATTTGAAGGCCGCTGCCGGAGATGGCACACTTGTGGCTAATCGCCATTGGGAATCGGCTGGCCTGGCCCGGCCCGACGCCAGGAGGAACGATCTTGCAGACCAAGGGACTGCCGCTGTCTCGCTACACCGTACTCGATTTCACCCGTGTGCGATCGGGTCCGACCGCGATGCGTCAGCTCGCCGATTGGGGCGCGCGCGTGATCAAGATCGAGTTGCCACCCGATCGTGCGGAGGACGACGATTTCATCGGCGACAGGCTGTCGTCGGATTTCCAGAACCTGCACCGCAACAAGGAGAGCATCACGCTCAATATGAAGGCGCCGGAGGCCGCCGAGATCCTGCGCCGGCTGGTGCTCAAGGCGGATGTGGCGGCGGAGAATTTTCGCCCCGACGTGAAGCAGCGGCTCGGCATCGACTATGAATCGTTCCGCGCGATCAATCCGCGCATCGTCTACGGATCGATTTCCGGCTTCGGCCAGGATGGGCCGTATGCCAAGCGTCCCGGCGTCGATCAGATCGCGCAGGGCATGAGCGGCATCATGTCGGTGACCGGCGCGCCCGGACAGGGGCCGATGCGTGTCGGTACCGCGATCGGGGATCTCAGCTCGGGGCTCTATTTGTCGTTCGGCATTCTCGCGGCGCTGCTCGAGCGCGAGGCTTCGGGCGAGGGACAGTGGGTGCAGACGTCGCTGCTGGAAAGTCTCGTTGCGCTGATGGATTTCCAATCGGCGGGTTGGCTGATGGAAAACAAGGTGCCGGGGCAAATGGGCAACGATCACCCCAAGTCGATGCCGACCGGTGCGTTCAAGGCGAGCGACGGTTACATCAACATCGGCTCGGGCGATCAGACGCGGTGGGAGCGTTTGGCGAGGGCGCTCGGCCGCGAGGATCTGATCGCAAAGCCGGAGTATCGCACCGGCCCCGATCGCAGCCGCAATCGGGAGACGCTGAAGGCGGAGCTTTCGGCGGCGTTTGCCGGGAATACGATGGCGCATTGGGTGGAGATGCTCAACGCAAAGGGTGTGCCGTGCGGGCCGATCTATGACGTCAAGCAGGTGTTCGCCGATCCGCAAGTGAAGCATCAGGGCATGGCCGCGAAGGTGAAGCATCCCAAGCTCGGCGAGATCGAGCTTGTCGGCCAGCCCATCACGATGTCGCGCACGCCCTGGCAGATGCGCAACGCCGCGCCGGGCCCCGGCGAGGAGACCGACGCGATCCTCGCCGAGATCGGATTTTCGCACGCGGAAATTGCCGGTTTCCGGAAGGCGAAGGTTGTTTGAAGAGGTGAGTGGCGAATGGTGAGTGGGGGCCGTTTCTCCCATGTTTCAGCGCGCTCCCAGATTGCAATTGTCCACTCACCACTCACCACTCACGATTTCAAAACAAGGACTCCCGCCATGAAACTCGCCACCGACAAGATGCTCGCTCGCAAGGAAGGCGGCATCGGCTGGATGACGTTTAATAATCCGGCGCGGCGCAATGCGCTGAGTTACGAGATGCGTCTGGCCATTCTCGAAATTCTGGAGGAGTTCGAGAAGGACGATGCGATCCGCGTGATCGTGATGCTCGGGGCGGGCGACAAGTCGTTCGTGGCGGGCGCGGATATCTCGCAGTTCGATTCCATGCGCGCCACGCCCGAACAGCAGGCCGAATACGAGCGCGTGTCGCAGGCCGTGCAGACGCGCTACGCGACGTTGTCGAAACCATTGATTGCGATGATCCGTGGCTTCTGCCTGGGCGGTGGATTGCAGACCGCGCTTGCTGCGGACCTGCGCATTGCCTCGGATGATTCCATGTTCGGCATCCCCGCAGGGCGGCTCGGCATCGCGTATGCTTGGCCGAGTGTATCAAAGCTTGTCGAAATCGTCGGTCCCTCCAAGGCCAAGGATATCCTTTATACGGCACGGCGTATTCCAGCCGAGGAGGCCTACGCGATGGGCCTCATCAACAGAGTAGTACCAGCCGCAGATCTCGAGGATAAAGTTCGCGAGTTGGCGGCGACCATCGCCGGCAATGCGCCGCTCAGCATCATCGCTGCCAAACGTGCGATCGACGAGCTGGTCAAGGACCCAGCCAACCGCGACGAGGCCGGCGCAAAGGCCGCCGCCAAGCGAGCAATGGAAAGCGAAGACTTCATCGAGGGCCGCCGCGCCTTCATGGAAAAGCGCACGCCGGTGTGGAAGGGGCGTTAGTTCAACTCACGGATTGCTTGCCCGTGAACTGCAACTCGGCGAGCCGTGCGTAGAGGCCGCCGGCCTGCGCCAGCTTGGTGTGCGTGCCATCCTCGACGATGCGGCCCTCGTCGATCACGAGAATGCGGTTGGCCTTCTGCACCGTTGCCAACCGGTGGGCGATGACGATCGTCGTGCGCCCCTTCATCGCGGCTTCGAGCGCGCGTTGCACGTCGGCCTCGCTCTCCGCATCGAGCGCGCTGGTCGCCTCGTCGAGCAGCAGGATCGGCGCATCGCGCAACAGCGCGCGGGCAATCGCGATGCGCTGGCGTTGGCCGCCGGACAGGCTGACGCCGCGCTCGCCCAGTGGCGTGTCGTAGCCCTGCGGCAGCGCGCGGATGAAACTGTCGGCCTGTGCCATGCGAGCGGCGTTCTCGATCGCGGCCCTGTCAGCATCGGGGCTGCCGTAGCTGATGTTGCCCGCGACCGAGTCGGCGAACAGCGCGACGTCTTGCGGCACAAGGGCGATCGAGCCCCGGACGACTGCGAGGTCGGCTTCGTGGATGCCGACGCCGTCGATCACGATGCGGCCCTGTTGGGGATCGTAAAAGCGCAGGATCAGGCTCAACACCGTGCTCTTGCCGCCGCCCGAAGGCCCCACAAGCGCGACCGTCTCGCCTGGCGCGACCTTGAACGACAGCGCCGTCAAGGCCGGCACCTCGCGCGAGGGATAGGTGAACGTGACGTCGCGGAAGGCGATCTCACCGCGCACCGGCTTAGGCAGCGGCTTGGGGTTGGCGGGCGAGCGCACTTCGGGCACCGCGGCCATCAGTTCCGACAACCGCTCGGCGGCGCCTGCCGCCTGTTGCACCTCGCCCCATACTTCGGAAAGTTCGGCAAGCGCACCGCCGGCAAACAGGGCGTACAACACGAACTGGCCGAGCCGCCCACCCGTCATCTCCTGGTTGACGACCGCCGACGCGCCATACCACAGCACGCCGACGATGCTCGTCACCACGAGCAGGATCACGACGCCGGTGAGGCCCGCGCGCGCCTTGAGACGGTCGCGCGCCGCCTGGAATGACTGTTCGACGGCGCGGCCGAAACGGTCCGATGCCGTCTTCTCGTAGGTGAAGGCCTGCATCGTTCGCACGGCCGAAAGGTTCTCGGCGGCATAGGCGGAGGCTTCGGCAAGCGTATCCTGGGCGCGGCGCGACAGGCGTCGCACGGCGCGGCCATAACCCATCAGCGGGAACACGATCAGCGGGATCGCGACCAGCACCAGCAGCGAGAGCTTCAGGCTCGTCACGAACATCATGACCATCGCGCCGACCAACATGATCGTGTTGCGCAACGCTTGGCTCAGCGCTGAACCCGCCGCCGACTTCATCAGCGTGGTGTCGGCCGTGAGGCGGCTCATGATCTCGGCGGAGTGCGTGCGCTCGAAGAACGCCGGGCCGAGCGTCGACAGATGGCGGAACACGTCCGACCTGAGATCGGCGACCACGCGCTCGCCGAGCCAGTTGACGAAATAAAAGCGCGCGCTGCTCGCCACCGCCAGCACCGCGCCGATGCCGATCAGCATCATGAAATAGCGGTCGATGAACCGGCCATCGCTGCCGGAGAACCCGAAATCGATCATCCGCCGCACGGCCATCGGCACGGCCAGCATCGCCAGCGCGGAAAACAGGAGCGCGACGAACGCCAGCACCAGTGTCGTCTTGTAGCGCAGCAGATACGGTGCGAGCGCCGCCAACGGCTTCAGCGACCGGCGCTTGGCGGCCTCCGCGCTCGCGGCTTCGTCCGTAACGGGCGGTGGGCCCGCCGTGGTGGCCGCGGGGGACTGTTTCGAGGCGTATTCCTGCACCGTGTCGTTACTCCTGGCCGGCTGGCGCTGGTGTTTTCCGTAGCTGTTCGCTACGCGACTGGGGCCAGCCCCAGACCCCGCTGGGAGGAGACCTCCCAGACCCACCCTCTTTTACGGCGTAAAAAGGAGGGGGTTTGGGGGACACGTCCCCCAATTGGTTCTGGGCGAAAGCCCAGTCGCGTAGCGAATGCTCGGTCTCGATCCGGGGCACCAGCGCGGCGCGGACCATGCCCGCATCGCTCCAGCCATGCAAGGCGGCCAATTGTGACGGCGCGAGGTCGCGCGCGATCCCCCGGCGCATCCAGGATGCGCCAGTTGACAGTTGTTCATTCTGCGCTGGCGCAGAGGAGTGCAGGGCGGCGGGGCAGTGGAGATCCGCGGTAGTAGTAGTAATTTGAGCGGCTCTCCACCGCCCCGCCTCGGACTTCGCAGCGGGCCCACCCAGGCGGCGCGGTTAGCGCGGGAGGATGTGCTTCGCCACTGTATCGTTCCCCGTTGACCCGCGTTAGCGGCACTGCCGGTTACCCGACAGCCGTAGGATACCG
>CAMDPA010000420.1 GCA_945903565.1 Devosia equisanguinis
CACTCGAGCCTCGACGGCATGACGCCCGATCGGGCATACTTCGGACCACACTGCATCCTGCCGATCCGCTCGGCAGTCTAACCCCGGCAGAGCCTCCACTTATCGCAGCGGAAAATCTGTCCGAACAAGCGGGGCCACCTCACCCCACGAAGCAGCGCGACATACCTCATCAATCCAAACCTTCACCAGGCAGCAACAGCATCACGCAGCCTCCGCGCGCGGCAACCTCTTGCCCAGGACGTGATCGGCGCCCTTCTCCGCGATCATCAGGACGGGGGCGTTGATATTGCCCGAGGTCAGATCGGGCATGGCGGAAGCGTCGATCACGCGCAGACCTTGCATGCCTCGTACCCGCAGCTCAGGGTCGAGCACAGCCTCGGGGCCACTGCCCATCGGGCAGGTCGCGCAGGGGTGGTGCGCCGTGATCGCCTTCGAGCGGATCCAGGCCTCGATATCGGCATTGCTGTCGGTCTCAGGCTTGGGATCGATGCGTTGTCCCCGATACTTGTCGAGCGGCCCTTGATGGACAGCGTCGAGGCCGAGACGATACCCCTCACGCAGGGTCGCGATGTCGCTCTGCGCCGAGAAGAAGTGCGGCACCAGCCGTACATGGTCGCGCGGGTTGGCGGAGCGCAGCAGGACCTCGCCGCGGCTCTCGGGATGCAACAGCACCGGCCGGATGCCGAACGCGTCGTCGTAGGCGGGGCGCAAGCCGGGGAACCACATCTGCGGGTGGCCGGGCGCACTGCGAAACAGGAACTGGATCTCCGGCGCGGTCAGTTCCTCGTTGTAGCGGGTGAATGCGGCGAGCCCGCTTGGTGGAATGGTGGCCGGGCCGGTGCCGAGCAGATAGGCCTGCATGAAAGCTGCCGAGATGCGGTCGGCACGCAACAGGTCGCGGAACGGGCTGGTGTTCTGGGGCCGCGCCCACATGATCCACATGGCCAGGTGGTCCTGCAGATTCTTGCCGACGGGCAGGTCGACGACCGCCTTGATGCCATGCTCCTTCAGGTGCTCGGACGGGCCGATGCCCGACAGCATCAGCAGATGCGGTGAGTTGAACGCGCCGCCTGAAAGGATCACCTCGGTATCGGCGTGCGCGGTCTTGATCTCGCCGCCCTGTTCGTATTCCACGCCGGTTGCGCGCGTGCCGTTCAACAAGACGCGGGTGGCGTAGGCGTGCGTCTCCACGGTGAGGTTGGCGCGGCCCATCGCCGGACGCAGGAAGCCTGCCGCGGCCGAGCAGCGGTGGCCGTTCTTGATCGTGTACTGCGAGCGCGAAAAGCCAAGCTGCTCCTTGCCATTGAAATCGTCGTTGACGGCGTAACCGGCATCCTTGGCGGCATCGAGCCAGTCATCCCACAAGGGGTCTGGCGCATGGCCGACGATGACACCCATCGGGCCGGAGCCGCCGCGCCAGGTGTCCTCGCCCTGCGCGAACGTCTCGTTGCGCTTGAAGTAGGGGAGAACGTCGGCATAGGCCCAGCCCTTGGCGCCCTTGCGCTCCCAGCGGTCGAAATCGCCACGGTTGCCACGCACGTAGGCCATCACGTTGATGGTCGATGAGCCGCCCAGCACCTTCCCGCGCATGGCTTCGATCTTGCGGCCGCCCATGTTCGGCTCGGGCTCGTAGTCGTAGCCCCAGTCGAACATCTTGTTGTCGTGCAGCTTCCCTAAGCCAAGCGGGACCTTGATGTACGGGTGGTTGTCCCGCCCGCCGGCCTCCAGCAGGAGTACATTCTTCGTTCCATCTTCGGTCAGGCGCCCAGCGAGCACACAGCCGGCCGATCCCGCCCCCACGATGATGTAGTCGTAACCCCTGGCCTGCATGCGCTCCCCGCCCTGGTATCAGTGCCTTGTGTGTTCGGCTGCAATAGAATGGCATCCGTCGCGGCGGTGCAAGGCCTGCACACCCATGCGCGTCGCATGTCGTTGCGACCTATGCAATCATACGCGGTCTGGGCTGCGACGGATCGGCCATGGGATGGCCGTTTCCCGGCAACAAAGGCAGTCTGTCGCGAACTGTCGCCTCAACTGGACGGGAAGCTTTCAAGTTTTAATTTACTGATAAACATTGTGAATTCTTAACCGCCACAACTCGAGACTGCCGCAAGGTTGCGGCGCAGCAGGAATTCATGATATAATTCGACTATTGGATGCCGATCGGAAAATCCGATTGATCCAAGTCTTGTTCATTGACGTTAAAGGGCCATATCGCACCGGCTGCGAGAAGGAACCACACCCTTTCGTGAGCCGCCGTGATCAGGTGATGACGGCGAGTTGGTTTGAGCAAGAACCCGAAGCGGCGGATAGTGCCACCCTGCCGCCATCGTTGGACCCCATGAGTGGCGGTACGTTGAGTTGACAGGAGCAGGCGGTATCCGCCCCAACTGGTGGACCCGGCTGAACGAAAAAATGGCTACGAAGACGCTTCCCACGATTGCTGGCGGCTCCTTGGGGCTGTCCCGGTATCTCGAGGAGATCCGGCGTTTCCCGATGCTCGAGCCAAAGCAGGAATTCATGCTGGCCAAGCGCTGGCAGGAACATTCCGACCAGGCGGCCGCTCACCAGCTCGTCACGTCGCATCTGCGGCTCGTCGCGCGCATTGCGATGGGCTATCGCGGCTACGGCCTGCCGATCGGCGAAGTGATCTCGGAAGGCAACGTCGGCCTGATGCAGGCGGTCAAGCGCTTCGAGCCCGACCGTGGCTTCCGCCTCGCGACCTACGCGATGTGGTGGATCCGCGCCTCGATCCAGGAATACATCCTGCGCTCGTGGAGCCTCGTGAAGATGGGCACCACGGCCTCGCAGAAGAAGCTGTTCTTCAACCTGCGCCGCCTCAAGGGGCAGATCCAGGCGATCGAGGAGGGCGACCTCAAGCCCGAGCACGTCAAGGCAATTGCGACCAAGCTCGGCGTGCCCGAGGAGGACGTAATCTCGATGAACCGGCGTTTGGGAGGCGACAGCTCGCTCAACGCGCCCGTGCGCGCCGATCAGGAGTCCGGCGAGTGGCAGGATTGGCTGGTCGACGACGAGCCGAACCAGGAGGAGACCCTCGCGGAAAGCGAGGAGCTGGGCATGCGCCGCGCTTATCTGGCAACGGGGCTGGCCACGCTCAATGATCGTGAGCGCCGCATTTTCGAGGCGCGCCGCCTCGCGGAAGATCCCGCGACGCTCGAAGACTTGTCGGCGGAGTTCGGCGTCAGTCGGGAGCGCATCCGTCAAATCGAGGTGCGCGCTTTCGAGAAGGTGCAGAAAGCCGTCAAGATCGCGGCGCGCGGCAAAGAGCCGTTGGCGCTTACGGAGTAGGCGCGCAGCTTTGCTGCGAATCACCTGGGCCACGCGCGGCCCAGACAAGGCCCTCTGTTGATAACGTGGTTAATAACTCGTTGATCGGATCCCCCGAATCAGTGGACAAGCCGCTGCGTCGAATCGGCACGGCAGGCGTGATGTCGTCGTGCTCGATGAGACTCAAGAGCACCACGAGGTTACATGCCGATCACACCACTTCTGAAGCGCGCAACTGATGTCGCGATCATCCTGGCTGTCAGTGCCGCGATTGCGTTTCTGCTTATCGCTGGTTCCAACTCGCTGGTGGCGAAAACCGGCGTCTGGAAATCCTACGCGGTCTGGTTGGGCTTCATCTCGCGACCGGACATCATCGTCACGTCGCTGCTCGCGATTATCGTGACGATGGCTGTCAGCAACTATCATGGCGACAAGCGGTAGTCGGCCTCTGGCGGTCAGGCACTTCAATGCTGACCGCTATTTGCTGCCCTTTTCCAACGGCTTCATCGCGTCATTGAGTGCGGCGACCAGCTCCGGCGGTTGATCGAGGGCCTGCTTCACGCGGGTGAGCACAGCTTCGCCATATGCCGGCTCGACAGGCCGGCCGAGGCGTGTGGCTTTGGCCTGCAGCTCGGGGTCCTCCATCGCCATGCGGAAGGCGGTGCGCAGCGCTTCTGTGCGGTCGGCGGGTATGCCCGGCGGACCTGCCGTCAGCCGTGCGATCTCGCTTTGCGCGCCGACAAGATCCAGCAGCGGTTTGGCGCGGGGTTCATTGATCTGCGGCGCCAGTTGCGGAACGTCGGTCTCGCGCCCACCGATCTGTGCAATGAACCGCCCGTAGCCATTGGCGACGAAGCCATCGAAGGATGAGCGCGCGCCGAGCCCGGCGGCGACCTCGCCGCGTCGCATCGCCAGCTGGTCCTCGTTGCCGTTGTAGCCGGTGAGGAGTTTGATCGGCAGGCCCAGGATGTTGGTCAGCAGCGTGATCTCGACGTAGTTGGCGCTGCCGATGCCTGACGTGGCGAAGTTGAGCGGGGTTTGCGAGGCCTTCAGCTCGGCCATGTTCTTGACCGGCGAATGGTTGGCGATGGCAATCACCCGCGGATCAGAACCCGCCTTGCCGATCCAGGTCATGCGCGCAAGATCGAAGCGCGCGCCGTCCTGGCGGATAAGCTGATTGTAGATCAGGCCGGTATTGAAGGTGCCGATGGTGAGCCCATCGCCTCGTGCTGCAAACACGGTGTTGGCGCCAATGAGGTGACCGGCGCCGGGCACGTTCTTCACTACGAACGTCGAGCCGGGCAGGTATGAGGTGGCCCCGCTTGTTCGGACAGATTTTCCGCTGCGATAAGTGGAGGCTCTGCCGGGGTTAGACTGCCGAGCGGATCGGCAGGATGCAGTGTGGTCCGAAGTATGCCCGATCGGGCGTCATGCCGTCGAGGCTCGAGTGCGGGCG